>DASUNL010000161.1:0-4650 GCA_036277175.1 Pyrinomonadaceae bacterium
GAAGAACTGGACGACGGCGAGTTGCTTCATCGTCAGGGGCATCTCCCGAATCGAGGAGAAGATTTCGCGGAAGCCGCCGAGCACGCCCCCGCGCTCGCGCTTCATCCGCAGGAACGCCTCCATGTCCTCGGGCGGGTATTCCCTCGAAGTGGCGACCGTCAGGGCGACCGCGATGAGGAAGGCGAATGCGCCAATCTTGAAGGCGTAGTCGGTCGAGAGCGGGATGCCCGAGGCGAGGACGCCGGTGACGCCCACGGCCGTCAGGATGAACGGCAGCATGTTGGCGAGCGTCTGCCCGACGCCGATGAAGAAGCTCTGCATGACGAAGCCGAGCGTGCGCTGCTCCTCGGGCAGCTTGTCGGCGACGAAGGCGCGGAACGGCTCCATCGTGATGTTGATGCTGGCGTCGAGAATCCAGAGCATGCCGGCCGCCACCCAGACCGTCGGCGAGTCGGGCATGAAGAAGAGCGTGACGCTGGCGAGGATTGCGCCGACGAGGAAGTAGGGGCGTCGTCGTCCGAGCCGCGTCCACGTCCGGTCGCTCAGCGCGCCGACGATGGGCTGCACGAGCAGTCCCGTAATCGGCCCGGCCAGCCAAAGGTATGGCAGCGTGCCCTCCGCCGCGCCGAGGTACTTGTAGATGGGGCTCATGTTCGCCTGCTGCAAGCCCCACCCGAACTGGATGCCGAGGAACCCGAAGCTCATGTTCCAGATTTGCCAGAAGCTCAGACGCGGTTTCTCTCTCATGCCGTTCTCCTTCGGAGAGCAATCAGCAAACAGCTTTCAGCTCTCAGCTTTTTTCGACCTGCCCTAGTCTCGAATCACACTCTAACAAGTCGGCTACGCGACGGATGGAAGCGGACTCACTTCCCTTCCGTCCGGGAGATCATGTGGAAGGAGCGGGGCGGCATCTCAAGCTGCACGTCGTCGCCCTTGACGTGCGCCCTGACCGCGTAGCCGAAGTGGTGCTGCCTGATCAAGGCGCGCGCGTCGGCGCGCAGGCCGGCGGCGCTCAGTTTGAAGTTGACGGTCGCGGGCTTCGTGTCGTTGTTGAAGACGAGAAAGACGGTCTGGCCGCCGAGCGTGCGCGCGAAGACGGTCTGCTGCTCCTCATCGTAGACGTGGAGGAGCGAGCCGCGACGCAGAGGCGCAAGCTCACGTCGTCGCTCGGCGAGGAGGCGGAGGTGATTGAAGACTTCGTTCTCCGCTTCGGTGCGTCCCTCGCGCGTGAAGGCGTTGCGCGCGTCGCCCGCGAAGCCGCCCGGAAAGTCGCGCCGGTTGTCGGGGTCGCCCGCGCCGGGCATGGCGATTTCGTCGCCGTAGTAGAGGAGCGGCGTCCCGCGCGTCGTCATGATGAAAGCCTGCGCGAGCTTGAGGCCGTCGGTCGTCGCGCCCTGCTCGTTCATAAACCGCTCCATGTCGTGGACGCCGAGGAACGGGACGAGGACGCGCGGGTTCGGGTAGAGCCAATCGTGCGCGAGCACCTGCGCGAGCTTGCGCACGGGCTGCCCCTTGGCGAACGAGTCGCGGACGGCGTAGAAGAGCGCGAAGTCGTAGAGCGTGTCGATGCCCGCGTCGATGCCGTCGTGGCCGGCGCGACCGCGCTGGAAGTAGGCGAGCAGCGCCGGGTCGCCGTCGAACAGTTCGCCCAAGACGTTGACGTTCGGGTACTCGGTACGAATGGCCGCCGTCCAGTCGCGCCAGAAGTGGCGGGGGACGTGCGGCAGAGTGTCCTGACGTATGGCGTCGAAGCCGACTGTGCCGAGCCACCACAGAGAATTTTGAATGAGGTAGCGGCGCACCTCCTCGTCGTCTTGATTAAGGTCGGGGAGGATGTCTATGAACCAGCCTTCGAGGTTGCGTCGGCGCGTCTCCACGGTGGCGTTCGGGTCCATCGTCGTCCACTTCTGCCAGTTGTTCGAGAGGTGCGCGGCTTCCGTGCCGTAGAACCAAGTCGGCGTCGGCGAATCTTTGACCCACGGGTGATAAGGGCCGGTGTGGTTGGCGACTTGATCCTGTATGACCTTGATGCCGGACTCGTGGGCTTTATTGACAAGCTCGCGCAGCTTGTCGAGCGTGCCGTAGCGCTCCTCGACGCCGTAGAAATCGACGGGGCCGTAGCCGTGATAGCCGGTCGTCGGTCGCTTCGGCCCACCCTCGGTCTCCGGATAAACCTCCTTCTCGTCGAGGCGGTCGTTGTTGTCGTAGACGGGGTTTATCCAGATGGCCGTGACGCCGAGGTCTTTGAGATAGGGCAGGCGGTTGATGATGCCTTGGAAGTCGCCGCCGTGGTAGTAGCGACCTTTGGTGCGGTCGTAGAGGCCGGGCGACTTCGCGGGGTTGTTGTTCGACGTGTCGCCGTCCGCGAATCGGTCGGGCATGATGAAGTAGATGACGTCATCGGGCGTGAAGCCTTGAAAGCGTCCCGTGCTCGGGAGCGGGGCGTTGATGTCGAAGTTGAAGTCGGCCGCGCCTTGCGCGTTGCGCAGGCGTATGGAGCGGCGGCCGGGACGCGCGTCAGGCTCGACGAAGACGTCGAGGAAGAGATATGTGCCGCGCTCGTTCGTGCGGACGAGGCCGGTGCGTATGCCGACGCCGCCGCCAACTCCGAGGGCCGAGCCGGGCGTGTGCGAGACGGCTTCGACGCGCGCGCCTTGGAGGTTCTGCCCGCGCAGGAGCAGGCGCACGGGGTTGATTGAATGGCCCGCCCACCAAGACGGCGGCTCGACCTTCGTGACTTCGGGGCGACCTTGCGCCGACGCTGCGGACGCGGCCGAGACAAAGATGAGCGCGGCGACGAGAAGGCGACGAAGGCTGCGTGTCGTGCGTTGTGCGTTGGTCATGCTTCGCGTCGGCGCGGTTCTGTTCATCATGCGGGAATCGCTATTCGTCATGCGAGGCGCGCTGTTCGTCATGTGCATGTTGCTGTTCGTCATTGGAGCGTCGGTGCTCATGCGGTCACCACGGGGCTTTCCGACTTCTGGTCGGTGTGCTCAATCATCTGGTCGCGCGCGTAGAGCACGGTCAACTCGCGCAGGCGCGCGGAGATTTTAGAGTCGAGCGCGCCGGGCGGCAGACGCCAAGCCCAGTTGCCAGAGGTGCTCGCGGGCAGGTTCATGCGCGCCTCCGTCCCGAGGCCCAAAAGGTCTTGCGCCGGGATGACGGCCGTGTTCGCCACCGACGCGAGCACCGCGCGGATGAAGTCCCAGTGAATCTCGCGCCCGTCCGTATTTAAATACTGCTTGCAGAAAGCGCGCTCGCGCTCGACCTGCTCGACGGTGCGCGTCGAGCCTGTGCCCGCCTCGGAGTTGAACCAGCCGACGGTCGTGTCGTTGTCGTGCGTGCCTGTGTAGACGACGACGTTGCGGTGGTAGTTGTGCGGCAGGTCGATGTTGCGCGTGTCGCCGCCGAAGGCGAATTGAAGAATTCGCATGCCGGGGAAGCCGAAGTCGTCGCGCAGAGCCTCGACGTCAGGCGTGATGACGCCCAAGTCTTCGGCGATGATGGGCAGCTCGCCCAGCGCGCGTTTGATGGCAGTGAAGAGTTCCCTGCCCGGCGCGTTCACCCAGCGGCCGCGCTCGGCCGTCGTGTCGCCGCCGGGAATCTCCCAGCAGGCGGCGAAGCCTCGGAAGTGGTCGACGCGCACGACGTCGACGGTCTGGAGCGTGCCGCGCACGCGCTCGATCCACCAACGAAAGCCGTCGCGGCGCATCTGCTCCCAGTTGTAGAGCGGGTTGCCCCAGAGTTGGCCCGTCGCGCTGAAGTAGTCGGGCGGGACTCCGGCGACGACCGTCGGGTTTCCCGCCTCGTCGAGCTTGAACTGCTCGGGCGCGGCCCACACGTCGGCCGAGTCGTGCGCGACGAAGATGGGTATGTCGCCGACGATTTGAATCCGCTTCTCATGACAGTAGGCGCGGAGCGCAGACCACTGTTTGAAGAAGAGATATTGATAGAACTTGTGCGCGACTATCTCTTCGCTCAGGCCCTCGCGCGCCTCCCGCAGAGCTTGCGGCTCGCGGCGCACCATCGGCGCTTCCCACTTGTTCCACGCCACGCCGCCGCGCGCGTCCTTCATCGCGCGGTAGAGCGCGTAGTCTTCGAGCCAAGCGGAGGCGTGCTGGTTGAACGTCTCGAAGTCGCCGCGCAACGAGGTGTCGGTCGTCCGCCTGAAGTTCTCGAACGCCTTGCCGAGAAGCTTCGTCTTGTACTTGATGACTTCGCCGAACTCGACGCTCTCGCGCGAGAACGCGGGCGGGCGGGTGACGTCTTTGGCCGCGAGCAGGCCGTCTCGGACGAGGCGCTCGGGGCTGACGAGCAGAGGGTTTCCGGCGAAGGCCGAGAAACACTGATAGGGCGAATCGCCGTAGCCGGTCGGGCCGAGCGGGAGGACTTGCCAGAGGCTCTGCGCGCTCGCGGCGAGGAAGTCGACGAAGCGATAAGCCTCGTCGCCAAGGTCGCCGACGCCGAAGCGCCCGGCGAGAGAGGTCGGGTGCAGAAGGACGCCGCTCGATCTCGGAAAACTCACATCAACCTCCGAAAGCCGTGAATCGTTAATCGTCAATCGTGAATCGAGTTTGAGAGACTCGCTACTTGAACGGTGAAACTCAAGGCCGAGCGCCCGCCAATCTATTTACGATTGACGATTAACGA
>DASUNL010000162.1:0-6140 GCA_036277175.1 Pyrinomonadaceae bacterium
ACCTCGGCGACAAGATTAACTCGCCCGGCAACGAATACTCGCCCGCCATCTCGCCCGACGGCCGTTACTTCTTCTGGACGAGCACACGCGGCTTCGGCGGCCAGACCCTCGCGCGGCGGCTCACCTACCGCGAGCTATCCGCGCGTCTGCGCGGCCCCGGCAACGGTCTCGGAGACATCTACCAGATTGACCTCTCCGAGTTGGGCCTCCGGCGTTAGTCGGCGCGCACAAGAGGCCGTCCGCCCACACACGCAAACAAAAGTCTTGAATCTTCGAGCGTTCGCGCTTAGAATCCCGCCGTCGGCACAAACATGCACACGTGAAACGAGGGCTTTATGGAGACGAACGTCGGGGGAGTGTTCTCTGCGGAGCGCGCGACACGTTGGGCGCGGCCGCTCTTCGCGGCCCACGTCTCGGCGGGCTTCCCCTCGCCGGCCGAGGACTACATCGAGGGGCGTCTCGACCTCAACCGACACCTCATCAAACATCCGGTCGCGACCTTCTACGTCCGCGTCTCGGGCGACTCGATGATTGACGCGGGGATTCACCCCGACTCGATACTCGTCGTCGACCGCGCCGTCGAGGCCGACGACGGCGACATCGTCATCGCGCGTCTCGGCGACGAGCTGTGCGTCAAACGCCTCTCGATACGCGACGGACGGCTCTGGCTCGTGCCGGAGAACGCGACGTATGAGCCGTTCGAAGTAACCGAGGAGATGGACTTCGAGGTCTGGGGCCGCGTGATGCACTCGATTCGCTCTTACTGACCTGCGCGCCGGATTCCGCGATGCAAGCCTTCGCCGTCGTCGATTGCGACAACTTCTACGTCGCGTGCGAGCGCGTCTTCGACCCGCGTCTCGCGCGACGCCCCGTCGTCGTGCTCTCGAACAACGACGGCTGCGTCATCTCGCGCTCGGAGGAGGCGAAAGGTCTAGGCATACGCATGGGCGCGCCGCTCTTCCAGATACGCGCGCTGACCGAGGCGCAGGGCGTCAGCGTCTTCTCGTCGAACTACGCGCTCTACGGCGACATGTCGCGGCGCGTGATGGAGACGCTCGCCAGCCTGACGCCCGAAGTCGAAGTCTATTCGATTGACGAGGCGTTTCTCGGACTCGGGCGGCGGCGCGAGGCGAGGCTCACCGACTACGGGCACGAGGTGCGCGAGCGCGTGCGACGCTGGACAGGACTGCCCGTGAGCGTCGGCATCGCGCCGACGAAGACGCTCGCCAAGCTCGCCGTCGGTGTCGCCAAGCGGAGCGGCACG
Organism: Pyrinomonadaceae bacterium; assembly: GCA_036277175.1. Lineage (GTDB taxonomy): Bacteria > Acidobacteriota > Blastocatellia > Pyrinomonadales > Pyrinomonadaceae > DASQDT01. The sequence continues at coordinate 1,265 of DASUNL010000162.1, forward strand.
GAGAGCGTCTGTCATCTCGGCGGCGCGCGGGCGATTGAAGAAGTGCTCGCGCGCACGCCGGTCGAAGAGGTCTGGGGCGTCGGCCGCCGCCTGACGCGCATGCTGCGCGGGGAGGGAATCGCGAGCGCGCTCGACCTGACGCGCGCCGACGACGGTTTCATCAGACGGCGCATGCGCGTCACGGGACTGCGCGTCGTCCAAGAGCTGCGCGGCACGCCTTGTCTTCCGCTCGAACTCTGCCCGCCGCCGCGTCGTTCCGTCACGGTCTCAAGGTCTTTCGGGCGGGCGATTGAATCGCCCGAAGACCTGTGCGAGGCCGTCGCCTACTTCACCGCGCGCGCGGCCGAAAAGCTACGAAGCGCGCGTCTCGCGGCGGGCGTCCTCCTCGTCTTTCTCGCCACCAACCGCTTCGACTCGGGCGCGCAGTACGAAGGCTCCGCGGTCGTCAACCTGCCCGTGCCGACCGCACTGACGCCCGAGCTAATCGGCTACGCGCGGCGCGCGGCGGCCGACGCCTTCCGCCCCGGCCTGCGTTACAAGAAGGCGGGCGTGATGCTCCTCGAACTCGTCCCCGAAACGCCCGCGCAAGGGGGACTCTTCGACCGCGTCGAGCGCGAGCGCGTGCGCCGCGTACTCGCGGCCGTCGACGCCATCAACCGACGGATGGGCGCTGACACCGTGCGCTTCGCCTCTTCGGGATTGAAGTCTCGGACGCAAGCGTGGCGCGCGCTCTGCGAACGCCGCTCGCCGCGCTACACGACGCGCTGGGACGAGCTGCTCCGCCTGTCCGCGCGCTAAGGCTGTCCGCGCGCTAAGAACGGCGCGGCCACGTGTCGCGCCGCGAAGTTTATCGTTGAAAACGCGCGCGGCCGGGTTCATAATCCTTCCAGCAATCCTCCAGAACTAAAGTTGAAACCCTTGGGCCGGAGCGCGGGCGCGCGGCGGCGAGCGCGCCCCGACGGCCGAGCCCTATCAACCGGACGAGCGCGGGGCGGTCGCCGCCGAACCTTCCGTCACTTCACAGAAAGGAGTGGGCATGCAAAGCAAGCTACGCCTGAAAACTCTCGTGAGTCTCGCGTTCGTCCTCGTCGTGGCGGCCGCGCTCGCCGTCGTCGACCCGCGCGCCGGCGCGCAGGATCGCTCGAAGCGAAACACCGAACCGCAGTCTTCTTTCAGCCCCGTCGTCGAGGAGCCGTTCGAGGTGGTGATGCGGCGCGACAAGGCCAACCGCGCGCGCGTGATGGCCGCCGCGCGCAAGCTCCTCGAAGACCGCTATGACCTCGCGCGCCGCGTCGACCCGGTCGTTAAGATGACGCGCGGCAAGCCCATCCCCGTCGGCCCGACGGCGCGTCTGGCGCGCGGCGTGACGTGGGAGCAGTTGGGGCGCATGACGCCCGAAGAGATACGCGAGCGCGGCCTCTTTCCCTATCTGCCTCTGCCGCACATCAGCCACCCCGTCGGCGGGATGGTCTTCCCGCAGGAGCACATCCGCGCGATGCCTCGGCTCGAACGCTTCGACATGGAGTTCGACATCCCCGAACACTTCCGCCCGGAGTTCCCGCCGGCCATCTTCCTCATCACCCGGCCCGACCTCGGCGACGTGTCGCAGGGTCAGCTCGTCACCATCAACAACTTCTACCAACTCTTCAACGGGATACTTAACCCGAAGCAACTCGACGGCCTGCGCCTCCTCGTCACGCAGTTCCCGCAGCAGCAGTTCAACGCGACGGCCGACCGCAAGACCGAGCGCGCGGAAGGGATGCAGGGCGTGACCTGTTTCGACTGTCACGTCAACGGCCATACGCTCGGCGCGGCGCACCTCGTCGGCGACATACGCCCGCAGGAGAATCGCCGACGCATCGAGACGCCATCTTTGCGCGGCGTCAACGTCCAACGCCTCTTCGGCTCGCAGCGCGCGCTTCGCACGGTCGAGGACTTCACCGAGTTCGAGCAGCGCGCCGCCTACTTCGACGGCGACCCGGTGACGGCCGCCAAGAAGGGCGTCAACACGCTCGACCGCGCGCTGCACGTCCACGCGATGGCCGAGCTACAGGAGCTTTTGGACTTTCCGCCCGCGCCGAAGCTGAACGTCTACGGCCGCCTCGACCGGCGCAAGGCGACCGAATCGGAGGCGCGCGGCGAAGACCTCTTCTTCGGCAAGGCCAACTGCGCCACCTGCCACACGCCGCCCTTCTACACCGACGGCACGATGCACGATTTGATGGTCGAGCGTTTCTACCGCCCGCGCATGGAGGGCGGCATGATGATTACGAAGCAGGGGCCGATTAAGACTTTTCCTCTGCGCGGCATCAAGGAGTCGCCGCCCTACCTGCACGACGGAAGACTCTTGACGCTCGAAGACACGGTCGAGTTCTTCAACCTCGTCCTCGAACTCAACTTGAGCGCGCAGGAGAAGTCAGACCTCGTCGCCTTCATGCGCGTGCTCTGAAATGATGAACGATGAATGATGAATAAGAGGCAGGTCGTCTTCTATTCATCATTCATCATTCCGCACTCATCATTTCTTTTCATCCTTACCACGGTCGCGCCCCAACCGCCGGCCTCGGGCGGGGCGTCGGAGAAGTGTTCGACGAAGGGCGTGCGGGCGAGAATGCGGCGCACCATCTCGCGCTGCACGCCGACTCCCTTACCGTGAATGATGCGCACGGACGCGAAGCCAGCCGCGCGCGCCTCACCTAGATACTCTTCGACGACGCGGCCCACGTCGCGCGGCGCGAAGGCGTGCAGGTCGAGTACGTCGCGGATTTCGAGACGGATGCCATCGGGGAATGGGTCGAAGGGGTCAACGTCGCGCGCATCGTCCGCGACCTCGTCCGTCGGCCCTTCCGCGCCTTCGTCGCGGCTCGTGCGCGCGGGCGCGGAGAAGAGTTTTCGCAGCAGTGAGCGCAGCATTTTTTGACGCCTCGGGGCTTGCTTGACACCATCCGGGCAGAGACATACACTCGCGAGTCTTCCGCAATCTTAACATCCGCGCGTGTCGTTTTAAGGCTTCGGCGGCCGCGCGCCTTCGTCCCCGCCGAGCGCGCGGACGAGGCACAAATCTTTAACTACGTCTGGGCGAAAGGAAACTGTGAAGCGATGGGCAAGCGAAACAAGATAACCGTGGTCGGGGCGGGCAACGTCGGCGCGACGGCCGCGCACTGGCTGGCCGCCAAAGAGTTGGGCGACGTGGTGCTCGTCGACATCGTCGAGGGCATGCCGCAAGGGAAAGCGCTCGACTTGGCGCAGGCCGCGCCGGTCGAGGGCTTCGACGTGGCGCTCACCGGCTCGACCAACGACTACGCGCTGACGAAAGACTCGGACGTAGTCATCATCACCTCGGGGCTGCCGCGCAAACCCGGCATGAGCCGCGACGACCTCCTGAAGACGAACGCCGGCATCGTCTCCAGCGTCGTCGACGAGGTCGTCAAGCACTCGCCCGACTCGATTCTCATCATCGTCTCGAACCCGCTCGACGCGATGTGTCAGGTGGCCCTGAAGCGTTCGGGCTTTCCGAAGCACCGCGTCATCGGCATGGCGGGCGTTTTGGACTCGGCGCGCATGCGCTGCTTCTTGGCCGAAGCTCTGAACGTGTCGGTCGAGAACGTGACGGCCTTCGTCCTCGGTGGGCACGGCGACACGATGGTTCCGCTCCCGCGCTACTCGACCTGCGCCGGCATCCCCGTGACGGAGCTTCTGCCGAAGGAGCAACTGGACGCAATCGTAAAGCGGACGGCCAACGGCGGGGCTGAAATCGTCGGGCTACTCAAGACCGGCTCGGCCTACTACGCGCCCTCCTCGGCGGCGGTCGAGATGACCGAGTCGATTCTCAAGGACAAGAAAAAGATTCTGCCGTGCGCGGCCTTCCTCGAAGGCGAGTACGGGATACAGGGCCTCTACGTCGGCGTCCCCTGCAAGCTCGGCGCGCGCGGCCTCGAACAGATCATCGAGATTAACCTCACGACCGAGGAGCGCATCGCGCTTCAGAAGAGCGCAGCCTCCGTGCAGGAACTCGTCAACGTCCTCGGCCTCTGAGTCCGCAGGGGACGAGGGCCGCGAGGATGAAGGATGAGATGCGAATGAAGCTGTTACTTTTGACCCTCTTCGCCGTCGCGCCGTCGCTCGCCGTGGCGTCCCAAAGTTCGCCCGCGCCGTCCCCTCCGGGTGTCGTCATCGTTGGCTGGGAGTGGTCTTTTTACTCAAATCGCTTGAACCGAAGGTACAGCTCTTCGATTACCGCCGACGACGCTGCGGCCAGAGAGCGGAGGGAGAAGAATCGGCGTGGCGCGACCGATGAAACGGCCGCCACCAAGGGCCGGCGCACCGCGCCCGACCCTTTCGTCGTCGGGCCGAAAGAGCTTGAGGGTCGCCCCTACGGATTCTTGTACAAGATGACGGTCGAGAATAAAGGGACGAAGGCAATCGAGGCGCTTACGTGGGAGTATCTCTTCCTCGACCCACTCGACCGGAGCGTCGTCTCCCGGCATCGCTTCTCCAGTAAGGTGAAGGTGACTCCCGGCAAGAAGAAGAGCGTTTCCGGGCTGAGCGTCAAACAGCCGACGCAGGTCGTGCGCGCCGAATCCGCCGAGTTGCCGCCCGTCGAGCAGGTCATAATTAAGCGCGTCGAGTATTCGGACGGGAGCGTCTGGGAGCAGTAGAGCCTGCTGAAGGCGTCTCTGCGACGGCGGGTGAAGAAGCTCTCGCTGCCGCTCCATCTCGACAGACCTTTCGGAACCGCCCGGCCGTCCGGGCGTATCCATAGGGATGAAGTCACCAATCGCCACCCGTCTCTTTCAAATCCTGTTGGTTCTTAGTTGCGCGTTCTGTTTCGCCTCCGTCTGTCACGCCCAACCGTCCGCAACGTCGCCCGTTGACG
>DASUNL010000163.1:0-23473 GCA_036277175.1 Pyrinomonadaceae bacterium
CGTCGGGCTGAGCGCGAGCGTCGAGAGCGTGACGGGGCCGGGCGGCGGCGGCGGCGCGGGCGCGCCGCGTCGAATCTCGAACGTGCGCGAGGACGAGAACGGCCCGGCCGTGCCGCCCGCGTTGACGCCGCGCACGCGCCACCAGTAGCGACGCTCGGACGAAAGCGACAGCACGTGCTGCGTCTGCGTCGGGCGAGACGAGATGACGAGAGGCGCGCTGAAACTGCTCGAATCATCGACCTGAATCTCGTAGCTCGTCGCGCCCGAGGCGGCGCTCCAAGTGAAAGTCAGACTCGTGTTGGGCGGAAGGCGAACGTTGTTCGCGGGGCTTAACAAAGTCGGCGCGGAGGGCGCGGACGTGCGCGGCAAGACCGTCAGCGTGGTCGTCCGCGTCGTGCCGCTGTAAGAGGCCGAGATGGTCACGCTCGTCGAAGAGGCGACCGCGCTGTTTGTCGTGACGTTGAAGTTGGCGGAGGGCGAGCCGCTCGCGATTTGGACGGAAGCGGGGACGGCGGCCGCCGACGGGTTCGAGCTTGAGAGTGAGACGCTTGCGCCGCCCGACGGCGCGAGGCCGGAGAGCGTGACTTGGCCTTGCGCAGAGTTTCCGCCCGTGACGCTCGACGGGTTGACCGAGACGGTCGAGAGCCCGATGCCCGCGTTGAGCGCGCGCACCTCAGACCATTCGCTCAGGTTGCCGGAATTGTCGGCCGTCTGCACGCGCCAGTAGTACGTGCCGTCGAAGCGGACGGTCGCCAGCCACTCGGAGTTCTTCGTCCAGACCTCCTGCCAGTCGTCGCAGCAGGCGAAGTCGGGGCGGCGGTTGAGTTGAATGTGATAGCCGTCGATGCCCGACGGGTCGGGCACGTCCGTCCAGTCGAAGTTGATGACCGTGTTCATCCCGGCGGCCGCGCCGGGCGCGGGATTGAGGAGCGTGGGCGCGGAGACGGTGTCGTCGCCGTCGCCGTCGGGCCGCAAATCGATGCGCGCGACGAAGGCGTCGGTCGGGGCGGCCGGGCCGCCCGTGCCGCCGTTGTTGAGCAAGGGGTCGAAGGCGAACGAAGAGGCCGGGAAGTTGGCCGACTGCGTCCACCCGGCGACGGTCGCCATGCTTGCGCCCGTGAGCGCAAGCTTGACGTGCCAGTCGTCGTGGTTGCCGCCGAGGTACGTGCCGTAGAGCAACGCCGCGCCGTCGGGCGAGAGGCGCGCGACGTAGGCGTCAAAGAAGAGTAGGCCGGTCGTGATGCCGACCGAGCGGTCGTGCGCTCCTGTGGTCGTCGGCAGGTCGAACGAATGCGTCTGCCCGGCGATGACGATTGCGCCCGAAGGCTCGACCGCGACGTCGGAAACCTCCTCGTAGAGGAAGCCGCCGAAGAGCGTCGACCAGACGAGCGAGCCGCCGCCCGTCGCGGGGAAGCGGAAGCGCATGACGAAGCCGTCGATGCTGTCAGACGTCGGGCGGAGCGTGCCCGGCGTCGTCGGGAAGCGTATGGCGCTGACGGTCGAGTAGGTGATGCCGCCGACGATGACCGAGGTCGGGTCGGTCGGGTCGAGCGCGACGGCGTAGCCCTCGTCTGTGTCCGTGCCGCCGAGGAACGAAGAGTAGCGGAGGTCACTTGTGCCCTCGCCGTCGAGCTTCATGCGGACGATGAAGGCGTCGGGGTTGAAAGAGCCGCTGGCCGGAGTCGTGCGGAGCGCGCCCGAGGTGGTCGGCATGGCGGGGCCGCCCGAAGGCGGCGAATAGGTGATGCCGGTGAAGGTGACGAAGCCCGAAGAATCGACGACGAGGTCGGTCGGTATCTCGTCGCCGTGCCCGCCGAAGTAGGTCGAGTATTCGAGCGCCGAGCCGTCGGCCGACAGGCGCGCGACGAAGGCGTCTTGAATCGAGAAGGAGCCTGCGCCGAAGGGCGTGCAGCAGTTGTGCGTGCGGTCGTACGCGCCCGAGGTGGTGGGGAAAGCGTTCGACGCGGTCTCGCCCGCGAGGTAGACCGCGCCCGTCGGCGAGAGCGCGACGGCGAGAGCCTGCTCGTGCTCGCTCGTGCCGATGAAGGTGGAGAAGACGAGTTGGCTGCCGTCGGCCGACAGGCGCGTGACGAAGGCGTCCGCGCCGGGGCGGCTGTCCGCGCCGACGGCGTGCGTCGTGTCGTAAGCATTGGGCGTCGTCGGGTAGTCGGGCGAATAGCTCTCGCCGACGACGACGGGCTGTCCGCCCGAAGCGACCGCGACGGCGCGAATCCACTCGCGGTCGGAGCCGCCGAGAATCGTCTTGTAGACGAGCGCGCCCGCAGAGTTGAAGCGGACGACGAAGCCGGAGACGGGCTGGACGCGCCCGCTGAAGTCGGGCGACATCGTGACGCCGACGGAGATTGAGTCGCCCGTGCCGTCGTTTGCCGACGCCACGTCGTAGATTTCCTCCTGCCGCCCGCCGCCCATGTAGGTCGCCCACTCAAGGCCGGGGTCGATGACGAGCGGGAGCGTGGTGTCGCTCCGCTGCGCCTCGAACCCGTAGCTGTGCGCGTCGAGCAGGCGGAAGCGACACTCGACCGTGCGCCGCGCGCCGCCCGGCAGAACCTCCCATGTGCGCGGCGGCGTCTGTCGCAAGACCTCTTGGCCGACGCGCACGAGGAGCGAGCCGTCGTCGCCCAGCTCAAGCGCGTCCGCGCCCTCGGCGCGCAGGCGCACCGCTTCGAGACTCGCGCCCGCGTCGAGCAGTAGGTCGTATTCCAGACGTCCCGCCTCTTCGCGCGCGCGGACGCGGACGCCTTCGTAGAGTCCTTGATAGAGGACGCTCTCGTAGGCCGCGACGTTCGAGCGCCAACTCGCGCGCGGGCCGACGAGGAAGTTGTAGCGCCCTTCGCGCCGACGCTCGCCCGCGAGCGTCGCGCGCGAGGACGCGCCCTCGAAGACGAGGCCGAGCGTGGCCGAAGGCTCGCGCCCCAGACGCAGACGGATGGCCGACGGCTCGAACGCGGCCGTCACCTCGCCCACGCGCGCGACGAACCGGGCGGGCGTCTCCCACTGGCCGCGATTCTCGACGAAGTCGGGCCGCCTGACGGGCGTCTGCTTCCGCGCGCCGTCGCGCGCCGTAAAGCGGGCCGCGTGCGCCGAAGGCGAAAGCGCGCCGTCTCCTAGTCGCGCGGAGGCGAAGAAGAGCGCGGGGACGACGAGAGCGAGTGAGGAAAGAAAGACGAAAGGCTTACGGACGTTCAGCGCGAAGAGGCAATTCATCCCGAAACCTCCTAGTTGAGAACCGCACTTCTAAACTTTTAAAGAGAAGGCCGACTTGTAAGGGAACAGTCTACGCAAACGTAGCGCTGATACATTCGCGGGGGGATGGATTTTTGCGACGGGCGCGCGGGGAAGCGTCGCCCGTGTAAGGGCCGAGCGCGGAGGAAGCGCGCGCGGCGAGTGCCGAAGTCAAAGACCCGACGCGCGAGGGGCGCGGGCGCGTGTGCGAGGCGCGGGTTCGCGGACTTGAAATCTCGGTGCTTAAATTTGAGATTTCACGTTTGAAATGTCAAGGCCAAAAACCTCGATTTCAAATCCGCGAACCCGCGTCAGCCGTTTAGAGAGTCGTCGTCGAGACGGAGTCGCCGCCGAAGTTCGCCACCCAGACGCTCGCTCCGCCGAGCGTGACGCCGAACGGGTTCTTGCCCGTCCGGTAGGTCGAGAGCACGCCGCCGTCGGCCGCGCGCAGGCGCTGCACGGTGTCGCCGCCGCTGTTGACGACCCACAACTCGCCGCCGCTGACGGCGAGCCCGGCCGGGTCGTCGCCGACCGTGAACGTGCCGAGGACGATGCCGTCCGCGCCGTTAATCTTCGTGACGCTCTTGCCGAAGAAGTTCGACACGAAGACCGACTCGCCGTCGGTGGCGACGGCGAATGGGCCTTTGCCGACCTTGACGGTGGCGAGCGTCGCGCCGGTCGCGGCGCTGAGCTTCGTCACCGTGTCGTCCGTGTTGTTCGAGACCCAGACCGCGCCGCCCTGCACGGCGATGCCGGTCGGACGACGACCGACGGCGTAAGTGCCGAGCGTCGCGCCCGTCGCGGCGTTGAGTTTCGTCACCGAGTTGTCGTTGCGGTTGGCGACCCAGACGTTCGTGCCGTCGAAGCCCAAACCGCCCGGCCCTTCGCCGACGGCGTAAGTGCCGACGGTCGCGCCGGTCTCGGCGTTGAGTTTCGTCACGGTGTTCGAGTTGAGGTTGGCGACCCAGACGCTCCCGCCCGCGCAGAGCAGGGCGACCGGGCTTTTGCCGACGGTGTAGCTGCCCGTCCGCACGCCGTCGCTCGCGCGGATGCGCGTGACGGAGTTGCTGAACTGCCGCGTCACCCAGACGTTCGTGCCGTCGAAGCCGACCGACTCAGGGCCGCCCGAGGCTTCGGCCGACTCGGACGCGCCGCCGTCGGCCAGAGCGATTTCGGTCGTCGAGAGCGGCGTCTCCTGCGCCGCCAAGGTTGTCGCCCACAAGGCGACGGTCGCGGCCGTCGCGAGGAGCAACGCCGCCAGAGCAAGTTTCTTTCTCATCCCTTGCCTCCTTTCCGCTTCGCGGCCGGCTCGGGCTTCGGCCAGTCCACCGCTTCGAGAATCGAGATGGCGATGGACTCGGGCTTGGTCTGGCCGGGGCACGCGCCCCACAGCATCAGCGCCTCGTTGCCGAAGCGGATGTTGCCGATGTGTGTGGTCTTGTCCTTATCGACCTCCGGGTCGGGGTCGACGAAGCCGAGGCGACGGCGCAAAAGCTCGATGTCGTCGGGCTTGCCCGTCAGAAACACCCACCCCGGCCCGGCCTTGTGCATCCCGGCGTAGTGCTTGAGCGCCTGCGGCGTGTCACGCTCGGGGCGCAGGGTGATGGAAATCATCATGATGTCGCGGCCCATGCGCTTGCCGAACTTCTTGTAGACCTTGGCGAGGTTGGCCGAGATGCCGGGGCAGATGCCTTGGCACTCGGCGTACATCATGTTGATGAGCACGATCTTGTCTTTGACGAGGTCGTCGTAGAAACGCACCTGCTTGCCCTCGTGGGTCGTCAGCAGGAGGTTCGGCAGGTTGCGGTCGCGGATTCGCTCGCGCGGCGTCCGCTTCGCCTTCGCGCCCGGCACAGACGCGACCTTCGCCGTCGCCGTCTGAGCCGACGCGCGCGCCGCTTCCAGCCCGCCGCCGACGAGGGCCACGCCCGCCGCCGAGAGCCACGCCCTTCTGTTTACGCTTGGCATTTTCCTGTTCTCCTTTCTCGTTCCTCAGGCCGCGCTTACGGCTCGGTCTTGGTGTCCGCGCCCGTGTCGACGATGTCGAAGCGCAGCATCATGGCGTGGTCTTCGTGAATCGTGTTGTGGCAGTGCATCGGGTAGCGACCGCGGAAGTCGCGGAAGCGGAAGAAGAGCTTGACCGTTTCGTTCGGCCCGAGCCGCACCACGTCCTTGCGGGATTTTTCGACCGACCCGACGGGTATCGGGTTCCCGTTGCGTTCGAGGATTTGGAACTCCTCGAAGTGGATGTGGATGGGGTGCGACCACCCGCCCGAGTTGTTCTGCAAAATCCAGTGCTCGACGCTCGGCACGCCGATACGCCCGCGCAGGACGCGGAAGCGCACGTCGTTGCAGGTCGGGTCCATCAGCTTGTTGTTGATGGCCCACTGGCCGTTGGTGCGGTCGAAGCGGAAGCGGCGCGTGACGCGCGGCGGGTCGGCCGTCGAGGGCAGCGGGTAGAACTCTTGCAGGTTGGGGTCGCCGCTCCCGTCGGGCGCGACGCCCGGCGCGACGATGAACTTGAGCACGCGGTTGCCCTGACCGGCCGGGAGGATGTCGCCCGTCGGGCCGCGCCCGTCCTCCTGTTCGAGCCGGTTCTCAAGGTAGATGGTCTTTCCGGCGTACTCCTTGAAGTCGATGATGATGTCGGCGCGCTCGGCGACGCCGATTCGCACCTTGTTGACGCGGATGGGGCGCGGCAGGAGGTTGCCGTCGTTCGAGATTTGCCAGAACTGGTTATTGGCGCCGAGGTTTCCGAGTTCGGTGAGGTGGAACTGGTAGAAGCGCGACGGCCCGGCGTCGAGCAGGCGGAAACGGTAACGTCTGGGCTGGACGTTAAAGAATGGTTGAATCTTTCCGTTGACGAGGAACTTGTCGCCGAGGATGCCGTCGAGGTTGAAGAGGTCGAAGCAGAGCAGCCCCTCGTCGTCGAAAACGCGGTCGGTGAACATGAGCGGGATGTCGAACTCGGGGAAGCTCGGCAGCTTGAAGCCCGTGTTCTCGTCGCCGGTATCGAATTCATTAGTGAGGATGTAGAAACCGGCCAAGCCCTTGTAGGTGTTCTGCGCCGTGAAGTCGACGCGGTGATCGTGATACCAGAGCGTGGACATCGACTCGTTGATGTCGCCGGTGGGCGGGTGCGTCGAGTCGAAGCCCGCCAGCACGTTCGGGTAGTGCTGGTCGTAGAACTTGCCGCGCGCGTAGAAGTCGCACGGGAAGCCGTCCGACTCCGAGGGCGTGTGGCCGTTGTGCTGGTGCGTGGTGACGGACGGCTTGCCGAAGCCCTCGTTGTCGAGGGGCAGGTCGTTGAAGTTGCGGACGAGGATGGGGACGTTGTAACGCTCGAAGTAGATCGGGCCGGGCGACCACGCCACGTCGGGCGGGTCGTTGGCGCGACCGAAGCCCCAGATGGGCTGGAGCGGGAGGTCGGGGCTGACGCTCTTCAAGGTGCGCCGCTGGTGCACCTCGTAGAACTTCTCCGGCGGGAAGCGCAAGATGGCCTGATGGTTTTGCGTGCGCCCCTCGCGCGGCGAGACGCAGGGCTGCGGCTGCACGGGGAAGCACTCGGCGAAGTTCTGGACGGGGGTGTTGAGCACCATCCCGCCGTTGACGACTGTCGGGAGCGGCTCGATGAAGGCGCGCGTGAACGGGCTTTCTTCGCAACCGTCGCCACTGCCGGATTCGGTTCGCGCCCGCGCGCTCAGGCCGTGCTTGGTGACGAGGTAGCCGGCGCTCGTCAGAAGGCCCATCCTGAACAGCTCGCGCCGCGAAAGACCAGACTCGGCAATCTGCTGCCTGATCTTTCGGGCGGCTGCTTGTTCCTTTCGCTTGGTGTTAGAGATTTTCGGCATAGGGACTATTTTCTCCTGTCTGTTCCGCCGCGCGTTTCCTGTGGGCGTCGCGCGCGGCTCGTGGTTCGGAGCCGTTTCTCAAATCACGACAGGTGCTTCCCGCTCGTGCATTGGGGGGCACGGGCCGCAATCTTCCGGGTGGAGGTCGAAACGGTCTTTGTTTCGGGACTTAACGCGAGCACTTCGGACGCTTAACAACGAGCCCGAAGTCGAAGGCATCGCCGTCTCTCGCCGCGCCGTCGGACGTGCGCCCGTGCGTCGGAGACACGGGTAGCGTGCAGTCGGCGGCCGTAAAGCCTTAGGACGTGCTTTAGCCCGACGGGTGGAGCGGCCGGGGCGATGTTCCCGGCCGACTTCTCGCGGCGACGCACGGACGCGCTAGGATGTGTTCTCGGCAGAAGCGACACACCTGTCGGACGCGCGAGCGTGCGAAGGCAGTGTGATTCAAAAGCCCCTCGGCCGCTTGCCGGCGGCCGAGGGGCTTTACTTGTTGTGGGAAGTCAAAAATGCGCTGGCCGTTAAAAATAGAGCTCGCAACTGTGGCGCGTTCGAGTCTGCTTGGCGCGAGGTGTTGCGTATGAATGCAAGGAAAATCATGGCGTTGAGGCCGCCCACCCGAAATTCTTTTGTCACTTGAACGAGAGGCCCGAAAACGCCGAGAGAGGCCGCAAGAAAGTCGCTAATCGAGGCGCTGAATCTACTATCGGAAGGCGTAGTTAGTCAACGAAAATTTTCGCGCGGCCGCAAGCGCGGCCCCGTGCGTCGCTTACGGCGCGGAGAGCGAGGGCGCTTTCTGCGCCTTCTCGGCCGGGACGTAGTAGAGGATGCGGTTGCAGTTGTCGCAGAGGATGACCTCGTCGCCGCGCCTGATTTCGGACATCACCTGCGGGCGCAGCGCGATGTGGCAGGCCGAGCAAGAGTTGTTGCGCGCCTCGGCGACGGCGACGCCGTCGCGGATGCGCTCGCTGATGCGTTTGTAGAGGGCGTGCGCCGTCTTCGGCATCGTGGCGATGATGCGCTCGCGCTCGGCGGTCGTCGTGGCGAGCTGCTGCTCTTGCGTCCGCGTCTGCTCCTCGAAGGCGCGCAGACGTTCGTCCAACTCGGCGCGCAGGCGCGCGATCTCGGGCTCGCGCTCGGCCGTCTCGCGCTCGGCCTGCTCGGCCGACTCCAACAGCTCGATGATCTGCGTCTCCAAAGTCGAGATGTGCTTCTTCGCCGAGTCGATTTCGCGGATAGCGGCCTCGTAGGCTTTAGAGTTGGTCGAGGACATCAGGTCGCGCTCGGCCTTCTCGGCGCGCGTGCGCGTCTCGGCCAACTCACGCTCAAGGGCGACGCGACGCTCGCGCGCTTCCGTGAGTCGCGTCTCGATGGCCTTAAATTCAAAGGCGCGCTGATCGAACTCGCTCTCGATCTCCGCGCGCCTCTGTGGGATTGCGTCCAGTTCGGCCTGTAACTTTCGCCGGGACGTGTCCGCGACCTGTAAAGCGATTAATTGCTCCAATTCCGCTCTCACTCTCTCGTCTTCTCCTCAAAATATCAATGCGCTCAAATGACCCGCGCGCACGGCCCCTCGCCACCCGCCGAGATCAAGAGGGTATTCTCGCCTATTTCAAAAACAGTGACAAGTGACGGGAAAGCAATCAGCACTCAGCTATCAGCTTTCAGCTTAAAACTTCCACTGAGTTGAACCCGAAACGGATTGCGTGCCGCGGGCCAAACAAAAAGCTGAAAGCTGATAGCTGAACGCTGACTGCTCAGTCGTCACTCGCCACTTTGAGAATGACTTTGCCGAAGGTCGTGTTCGATTCGAGGCGCTCGTGGGCGGCGCGGACTTCCGTGAGGTCGAAGGCGCTGTCGATGACGGGGCGCACCAGCCCGCGCGCGAGCAAAGGGACTACGCCTTCGGCGAAACGACGGACGGCGCGCGCCTTCTCCTCGGTCGAGCGCGCGCGCAAGACCGTGCCCGCGAGGCGCAGACGCTTCGACATCACGAGCCGGAAGTCGAGCGGCGCGCTCGCGCCCGCCATCGTGCCGACGAGCATCAGACGCCCTCGCTCGCCGAGCGCGTCGAGGTTGGCCGCGAGGTAGGACGCGCCGACTAGGTCTAACACGACCGAGACGCCGCGGCCTCCGGTTCGCTCGCGCGCCCACGCGGCGAACTCGCGCGCGTCTTCGCCTACGACGAAGCCGTCCTCCAAGCCGAACTCGCGTGCGCGCTCAATCTTCGCGGCCGTGCGCGCCGTGCCGTAGACGCCGACCGCGCCCGCCGCGCGCGCCAGTTGCACGGCGGCCGTGCCGACGCCCGAGCCGACGGCGTGGACGAGCACGCTCTCGCCCGTCGTGAGACGCGCTTGGGTGAAGAGCGCGTCGTGCGCCGTGATGAAGACTTCGGGGACGGCGGCCGCCTCCTCGAAAGAGAGGCGCGACGGAACGAGGGCGAGCGCGCTCTCGGGGACGACCGCGAACTCGGCCTGCGCGCCGCCGCCCGTGATGCCGAAGACGCGCGCGCCGGGCGCGAAGGCCCGCGCCTCCGGCCCGCAGGATTCGACCTCGCCGGCGAACTCAAGTCCGGGGATGTCTTGCGGCGAGCCGGGCGGCGCGGGGTAGTGGCCGCGACGCTGAAGCAGGTCGGCGCGGTTGAGCGCAGCCGCGCGCACGCGCACGCGCACGCGGTCGGCCCGCGCGACGGGCCGCTCGACCTCGCGCACTTCCAGAGCTTCGACCCCGCCGTGCGAAGCGATGACGACCGCGCGCATCTTTTCGTTGGACATGGCGTAATCGTAAATCGTGACGGAAGCGTTCAGCAATCAGCGTTCAGCATTCAGCTTTTGATTTGTCTGAGAGCTGAATGCCGATTGCTGAACGCCGAACGCTGTTTACGAATGACGTTTGACGCTTTACGATGCAGGCGCATGAGCGACACGGCCCGCCTGCTCGTCATCGTCAACAACGCCGCCGCGCGCGCGCGCCGCGCGTGGCCGAGCGTGCGGGCCGCGCTCGAAGGGGCGGGCGTACGCTACGAGATGCACGCGACCGTCTGCAAAGGCGACGCGCGCACGCGCACGCGCGACGCGCTCGGCCAAGGCTTCGCTACCATCGCGGCCGTCGGCGGCGACGGGACGCTCAGCGAAGTGGCCTCCGGGTTTTTCGAGCCGTGCGACGCGCTCGCCGCCGAAGAACTCCCGCGCGCCATCAACCCGCGCGCGGCGCTCGCCGTCCTCCCCTCCGGCACGGGCGATGACTTCGCGCGCGGACTCGCGGGCGGCACGCGCGAGCCGCTCGAAGTCTGGCTCCGTAGGCTCGTCGCGCACGCGAGCGCGCACGACGGCGTCGAGGGTGTCGAGGGTGAAGTCGAAGTTGAGAGCGCGTCTGTCGAGACGACGCGCGTGGTTGACGTTCTGTCGGGGAGCGCGACGGGAGGTGAGAGCCGCTTTGTCTGTCTCAACGCGGCGACGCTCGGCATCGGCGCGGAGGTGGCGGCGCGCGTCGCCGCGCAACGCGGTGTGATACTGCGGCTGTCGGGCGAGGCGCGCTTCGCGCTGGCGGCCGTGCGCGCGCTCGCCGCGTGGCGCGAGCGCGAGATGCGCGTGCAGGTGGACGGCGGCGCGTGGCGCTCGTGCCGGACGAACATCGCCGCCGTGATGAGCGGCACGCACGCGGGCGGCGGGATGAACTTCTCGCCGCACGCGAAGCCCGACGACGGGCTGCTCGACGTGGTCACGGCCCAAGACCTCACGCGCCGCGAGATTGTCCGCGAGATGGCGCGCATACACAGTGGCGGACACCTCTCCAACCCGAAGGTGCGCGTCGAGCGCGGCCGCCGCGTCCGCATAGATACGGCCGACCCGAACGACCCGCTCGGCGTCGAGGCCGACGGCGAGCCGCGCGGCCACACGCCCGTCGAGTTCCGCGTCATCGCCTCCGCGCTGCGCGTCGTCTGGGGATGACAGTTTTCAGTTTTCAGTTCAAGACAAAAACTGAAAACTAAAAACTGAAAACTGATTCAGAGTTTCTTTTCAGGCGTGCCGAAGAAGACGAAGGCGGCCCAGACCGAAGGCGGGCGCGTGCGCGTGAGGCGGCTCATGGCGAGGCGTAGCGCGCGCGCGGGCAACTCCTTGCGGCGCAGGTTGGCGGTGAACGCGCCCATCAGCTCGGCCGTCGCGTCGTCCTCGACCTTCCACAGACTCATCACGACGCGCGGCACGCCGGCCACCTGAAAGGTGCGCCCGAGCGCCATCACGCCGCCCTTGTAACGCTCGCCGAGTCCGGTCTGGCAGGCGCTCAGGACGGCGAGCCGCGCGCGGAAACGCTGCTGCAAAATCTCCTCCATCGTCCACAGTCCCAAGTCCTCGCCGTCGGCGCTTAAGACGAGGAAGCTGCCGCGACGCGAGTCCGAGGGGTCGGCCGTGCCGTGGGTCGCGAAGTAGAGCAGGTCGGCTAGGGGCGCTCGCTCGCGCACGGCACGCTTCGTCGCCTGCGGGCCGACGAGCAACTCGCCGCCGAACTCGTTGACGATGGCCTTGGCCTCTTTCTGCGCGCCGTGGAGCGGAGGGAAGAACCATTTCGCCTTGTCCGTAAACGCGGGGTTGCCGACGACGAGCGCCTTCGTGAACTCGGCCGACCACGCGCCCGTCTCCTCGCCTATCTCGAAGAGACTCGGCGCGACGTAAAGTGTCGCGCGCTCGATTAAGTACTCGCCCGACTTGTAGGGGCGCAGCACGGCGAACGGCGTCGTGCCGAGGTCGAGGACGGGGACGATGATGAGGTCTTCGACGCCTTCGAGCGCGCGCGCGACGCACGCGGGCAGAAGCATCTCGGTCATCGAGGCGATGGCCTTCTGCGGGTCGACGGACGGCGCGGCCGCGCTGCCGCCCTCGCTCGCGCCCGTGCTCACGTCGCGCAGGCGCGGCGCGCGGCTCATCTGCCCGGCCGTGATGCCGAGCGAGTTGCGCAGCTCGTCGTTCGAGCGCGTTAGCTCCTGCGCGCTGACGGCCGTCGAGCTTTGCGCGCGGATGCCCTGTGCGTCGACGAGCCACACGTCGAGACGCTTCGCCTTCTCGTCGTGGAAGTAAAAGAGGACGGCCGTCGTGCGCGGGTAGGATTCGGCGAGCGTCCGGCTCAGGTCTCGCCGCCGACGCGAACCGTCGTTGGTCGCCTGAAAGACGGCGTGACTCAAGCCCCCTTGCGTCTGGCCGTCGCGCTGCAAGGTCTCGCGCAACTGCTCGCGCCCCGCGCCCGAGATTTTGTTTTCGAGGAAGCGCAGGTACTCGCTGCGGTGCTCGGCGACGGCCGCGTCGAACGCCTCGTCGTCACCGCGACACGCATCCGCCGGAGTCCGCGCGGGGCTTGGCGAAGGTGAGGGCGAAGGCTGTTGTCTTCCTAACGTGTCGCCGCGCGCGTAGGCGGCGGAGAGCAGCAGGGCGAGGGCGAGGGCGGCGAAGATTCTTGACGGCATGACAGCTTTACTCCCGTCGTCGTCAACGCAACAGCGAGCGTGCGCGCGCGACGACGTTCTCGACGTTGAAGCCGAGGTTGCGCAAGACCACGTCTCCGGGCGCGGACGCGCCGAAGCGTTCGAGGCAGACGACAGCGCCTTCGGGGCCGACCCACCTGTCCCAGCCGAGACGCGCGCCCGCCTCGACGGCGAGCCGCGCCTTAACGTCCGGAGGGATGACGCTCTCCCGGTACTCGCTCGGCTCGGCCTCGAACAACTCCCAGCACGGCATCGAGACGACGCGCACAGGGATGCCCTCTCGCTGCAACTCCGCGCGCGCGTCGAGCGCGAGCGAGACCTCCGAACCCGTCGCGATGATGACGAGGCGCGGCCGCACCTCTTTGCCTTCCGCGTCCGTGCTTTCGGCGAGCGTGTACGCGCCGCGACGAAGGCCGTCAGCCTTCGCGTAAGTCGCGCGGTCAATCGTCGGCACTTTCTGGCGCGTGAGGATGAGCGCGGTCGGCGCGTCGCGTCGGAGGATGGCCGCGCGCCAAGCCTCGCGCACCTCGTGCGAGTCGCAGGGGCGTATGACGTAAAGGTTCGGGATGGCGCGCAAACTCGCGACGTGCTCGATGGGCTGATGCGTCGGGCCGTCTTCGCCGAGTCCGACCGAGTCGTGCGTGAAGACGTAGACGGCCTGCACTTCCGAGAGCGCGGCGAGGCGGATGGCCGGGCGCATGTAGTCGGAGAAGCAGAGGAACGTGCCGCCGAAGGGGATGAGTCCGCCGTTGAGACTGATGCCCGTCAAGACCGAACCCATCGCGTGCTCGCGCACGCCGAAGTGGATGGTGCGGCCCGCAGGGTTGTCGCCTTGCAGACTCCCGCCCTCTTTGATGTCTGTGTTGTTAGACGGGCCGAGGTCGGCCGAGCCGCCGACGAGCATCGGCATGTGCGGCGCGAGCGCGTTGATGACTTCGCCCGACGCCGCGCGCGTCGCCGACGCCTTAGCGCCCTCGAAACTCGGCAAGTGACTTTCCCAACCTTCGGGCAGCGCGCCGCTCATCGTCTCACGCCACGCGCGGCCAAGCTCCGGGTTCTCGCGCTCATACTTTTCGACGAGCGCATCCCACTCGGCTTCGAGTCGCGCGCCGCGCTCGACGGCCTCGGCGAAATGCGCACGCGCCTCTTCGGGCACGTAGAAAGTTTTGTCTTCGGGCCAGCCGAGACGTCGCTTCGTCTCGCGCACGGCCTCCTCGCCCGGCGCGTCCGAGTGCGCCTTGCGCGTCCCGGCGGTCGGCATGCCGAAGCCGATGACGGTCTTGACGGAGATGAGCGACGGCCGCCCGGTCTCTTCGCGCGCCTCTTGAATGGCGCGCTCGATTGCCGCGAGGTCGTTGCCGTCCTCGACCGTCGCGGTGTGCCAGCCGTAGGCGCGGAAGCGCGCGGGCACGTCCTCGGAGAAGGCGAGCGAGGTGAAGCCCTCGATGGTCACTTGGTTGTCGTCGTAGAGGTAGATGAGGTTGCCGAGTTTGAGATGACCGGCGAGCGACGCGGCCTCCGATGCCACGCCCTCCATCAGGTCGCCGTCCGAGACGATGGCGTAGACGTGCGACGCGATGAGCGGGAAGCCTTCGCGGTTAAAACGCGCCGCCAAGTGCGCCGCGCCGACGGCCATCCCGACGCCGTTGGCGAAGCCTTGGCCGAGCGGGCCTGTCGTAATCTCGACGCCCGGCGTCATGAAGTTTTCCGGGTGGCCCGGCGTCTTCGACTGCCACTGGCGGAAGTTCTTTATCTCTTCGAGCGGGAGGTCGTAGCCCGTCAGATGCAGGAGCGCGTAGAGGAGCATCGAGCCGTGCCCCGCGCTCAACAGGAAGCGGTCGCGCCCCGCCCACTTTGGGTTCTTTGGGTTGTGACGCAGGAAGCGCGTCCAGAGGACGTAGGCCATCGGCGCGGCCCCGAGCGGGAGGCCCGGATGGCCCGACTCGGCCTGCTGCACGGCGTCGAGCGAGAGCGCGCGGATGGTGTTGATGCAAAGCTCGTCGAGTTCGGGCGTCGGCTTCTGTTCGGAGGTCTGCGTCGAGGCGCTCATCAGTTCGTGTGTCCTTTGTTTATGAGTTCAACGGCGTCGTGCGGTTCGGCGTCGGCGTGCGCGCCGACGAGTAATTCATAAAGTCTCTGCTGACGCTCAAGCGCGCGGCGGTAGACGTCCGTGCGCGCGGCGTCCGGTTGGATAGACAGACCGTCGTGCGGCGCGGCGTCGGAGACACTTTGTATCGCGCCCGTCGCTTCGAGCGCAAGCAAAACCGCGCCGCGACTCGAAGCCTCCGAGACGCGCGAGAGCGAGAGGGGCCGCGCGAGCACGTCCGAGAAGAGCCGCGCCCAAAGTTCCGAAGCGCGCAGAGCGCCGCCCGAGGCGCGCACTCTTGCGCCGGGCGCGTGCGCGTCGAGCGCGCCGGCGACGCGGGCCATGCGATAGGCGACCGCCTCCAACGCGGCGCGCATAATCTCTTCGGGGCGCGTATGCGCGCCGAGTCCGACGATTGCGCCGCGCGCCCGCGCGTGCCAGCCCGTGCTCCGCTCGCCCGACCAGAAGGGAAGGATGGTCAGCCCGTGCCCGTCGGGTTTTGTGCGCGCGAGCGCGTCCACGTCGAGGTCGAGGGCGAGCGTGCGCGTCATCCATTCGCGCAAGCCCCCGCCGTCGCTGAGCGCGCCGCCTAGGACGACGCGGCGGCGGTCGACGCGATAACACCAAAGCGCCCGGTCGAACTCTCGGGGCGGCGCGCCTTCGTAGGCGACGCGCATCGCGGCCGACGTGCCGACCATGAGAGCCGCCTGCGCGCGCGAGGTGCAGCCTTCGCCGATGTTGTTGGCCGCGCCGTCGCCTACGGCCGGGAAGACTCGCGCGCCGCGCAACTGCGGCCAGCGCGCCGCCCACTCGTCGGCGAGTCGGAAAGTCTCTTGGTCGTCGGCGAGCGCGGGCAGACTTCGCTCGTCGATGTCGAGTGACGAAAGAAGCGGCGCGTCCCAAGCGCACGCGCGCACGTCGAAGAGTCCCGTCCCCGAGGCCATCGAGACGGAGGCGCGCGACGCCGGCTCCGTGCCGCAGAGACGCGCGATGAGGTATTCGCCGAAGGAGAGCCAGCGCGCGGCGGCGCGGAAAAGTTGCGGCCGCTCTTCGCGCAGCCAGAGGAGTTTCGCGGGCCAGTAGCTCGGGTGGAAGGGGCAGCCGGTGCGCAAGTGTGCGGCGCGCTCGTCTTGAGTCTGCGCGAGCCGTTCGGCCTCCGCAAAGACGCGCGTGTCGGCCCAGCCGTAGACGGGCGTGACGGCATCGCCATCGTCGCTCGTCCCGACGAGGCTGTGCCAGAAGCAGGCCGTGGCAATCGTCTCGACGCGCGCGGAGATTTCGGCGGGCGCGCGTGCGAGCGCGGCATCGACGGCGCGCGCGACCGTCTCGACGAGTTCGTCGGCGTCGAATTCATGGCCGCCCTCCGGACTCTTTACGAAGCCGCGCTCGACGCGCGCCCCCGCGCCCTCGACTTCGCGCGCGCGTGAGTCGAAGAGCGCGGCGCGTGCGCTCGACGTGCCCACGTCAAGCGCGAGCACGAAGGGCGGCGCGTAAAGGTCTTGCGTGTCACTCGCCAAAGTGTTTGAAGGAGATGCTGGTCGGCGTCAAGTTTCGGAGGAAGAGCGGGTCGGCCTCCGGCGGGGAATTAAAACACAGAGACGACGAAGGGCACAGGGGAAAGTTATTCCCTGTGCCCTTCGTCGTGCCTTGTTGATGAGAGACGCGCTTTCGGCGATGAGAAACGCGCGTGCGTTTTCAGTCTGAGCCGACGGCGCGCGCGGCGTTGACACGGCCGCCCGAAGAGACCTTGCCGTTTAGTGCGCCGAGCTTATCGACCGAGCCGAGCAGGCGTTCGCGCAGCTCCTTGACGCTCAGGTCGGGGTCGACCGAGAGGACGAGCGCCGCGACGCCCGAGACGACCGGCGTCGCCATCGACGTGCCCGACGCCTCGCGGTAGTCGCCCTTGAGCCAAGTGCTCAGAATCTCCGCGCCCGGCGCGGCGATGTGGACGCTCTTCGCGCCGTAGTTCGAGAAGCCGGCCAACTCGTCGCGCCGGTTGAGCGCGGCGACCGCGACGACGTTCGGCAGGTCGTAGCTCGAAGGGTAGTGCGGGCGTCGGTCTGTGTCGGCCGAAGAGTTGCCGCTCGCGGCGACGAAGAGGATGCCCGCTTCGCCCGCCTTGCGAATCACGTCGCCGAGCGCGCGCGAGCGGACGGTCGAGCCCCAGCTCGCGCTGATGATGCGGACGTTGACTCCGGCGCGCTTGCGGTCGATGACGTAGTTGATGGCCTCGATGGCGTCCTTGGTCGTCCCCGAGCCGCCCGAGCCTATGAACTTGAGCGGCATAATCTCGACCTTCCAGTTGACGCCGGCGATGCCCTCGCCGTTGTTGCCGACCGCGCCGATGATGCCGGCGCAGTGCGTGCCGTGGCCGTTGTCGTCCATCGGGTCGCGCGCGTTGTCGATGGCGTTAAAGCCGTGGAGGTCGTCAACCGTGCCGAGGTGCTCGTCCTCGTAAGGCGAGATTGAGTCGGGACGCATCCACATGTTCTCGGAGAGGTCGGCGTGGGTGTAATCGACGCCGCTGTCGAGGACGGCGACGACGACCGAGTCGCTGCCCTGCGTGCGCTGCCAAGCCGCGAGCGCCCCGATGTCGGCCTTGTCCTTGCCCTCGCGCTGGCCCTTGTTGATGAGCGCCCACTGTTCGCCCAACATCGGGTCGTTCGGCAGCGCGACGCCCGCGTCGTTTAAGTAGCCGGTGATGGAAGGGGCGGCCGCCGGGTCGTCGAACGTGATGGTCTCGACGGCCTCGGCGTACTCGACTTCGGGCATCGCGGCGTATCTTTCGGCCACCGCGCGCGGGTCGGCGTCGTCGCGGTCGTCAATCTCGAACAGCCCTTCGACCGACTCTATCCGGTCGTCAACCGCGTCGTTCAGGCTCTCGGCTATCTCCTCGACGCGCTCCGCGCTCGTGCCCGCGCGGAAGCGGACGAGCACGTCCTTGGCCTCGCGGTGCGCGTCCGGCTCGGCGCGCTCATGGTCGCGCCACTCGGCGCGCGGCGTCTCGACGAAGGGCGGAGGCTCGGAGGTCTGCCAGCGCCTTATCTGTCCGACGAAGGCGGCCGCCGCGACGACCATCAGCGCGAGCATCACGTGCCAGACGATATTCTGTCGGTTCATCACTTCACCTCATTCACGTAGACGGTTAGACCTTGTAGTTTTGACCTTTGAAGTCGTAGAGACGGAGCTGTCGCTCGTCGGCGCGGTATTCGTAGTCGCGCCCGCCCGCCGCGAGCGTGATGCGCCAGCCCGGAGTAATCATCATGCCGCTCATCTCGTCGCGCACGGGAGCGCCGAGCGCCATGTCGGGGAACTCCGAGCGCTCGACGCGCCCCTCGCCGACATCATCTTCCGAGACGCCGAGACGCGCGGCCAAATCCCTGCGCGCGCGGCCCACGATTTCGTCTTTGTCGAATGACATCCTCTGCCGGTCTCCTTCGGAAAAACTCCCCGCAACGATTAAGTACGCCCAACCAGAGAGAGCCGTTCCGCAAGACGTATTCTGCTCCCGCGCGAGCGCGTTCGTCAAAGTTTTAGATTCGCGGGGCGGCGGGCGCGTTCGTCGCGACTTAGTTGAGGTCGCCGTGGAGGTGTTGGAGGAGCACAGAGACGGTGAGGGCGGCCGTCTCGGCGCGCAGCGTGCGCCCGCCGAGCGTGACGACGTGCCAGCCCTCCCCTCGCGCGAGTTCCAACTCCTCGTCCTCCCAACCGCCTTCGGGGCCGACGAGTGCTGTCACGGCCTTCGTCGCCGCGCGGCCGTCCGCGCCCGAAACTTCGGAGAGACGCGCGCCGCCGCGCTCGGCGAAGAGCACGCGCAGCTCGTCCGCGCCGCACGCGCGCGCGATGAGCGACTCGAAGGCGCAAGGCTCTTCGACGCGGGGGACGCGCGCGCGCCCCGACTGCTTCGCGGCTTCGAGCGCGAGCCGCCGCCAGCGTTCGACGCGACGGGCCGCGTCGCGCGCGTCGCGCGGTCGCACGTCCGCACGCCGCGTCAGGACGGGCACGATGAGCGACGCGCCAAGCTCCGTCGCCTTCTGCACGACCATGTCGAACTTCTCGCCCTTCAGGAGCGCGACGGCGAGCGTGAGCGCGAGCGGCGACTCCGCGCTCTGCGGCTCGGCCGCCGCGACGACTTCGAGCGTCGCCTCACGCTCGCGCGCTGCGCTCCCGACGCGACACAGAAACTCGCGCCCCTCGCCGTCGAAGACGTAGACCTCCTCGCCCTCGCGCAGGCGCAGAACGTCGCGCAGGTGGCGCGTCTCCTCGGCCGAGAGCGCGACCCGCCGTCGGTCGTCGGCGAAGCGTTCGGGCGGTGCGTAGAAGCGTCTGCGCGACATCGGGAGCTTTAGGTGCGTGAAAGGATGATGGCCGCCCACTCGCCGTCGGTCTTAAGTTGGGGCGCGGCGCGCGGGTCGAGTTCTTTGAGGCGCGCGACGACGGCGTCCGTCTGCGTCGCGAGGATGCCGGAGAGGACGAGGCGTCGGCGCGCGGCGTCGAGGAGCGGTCGGAGGAGCGGGATGATGGCCTCGGCCGTCAGGTTCGCGCAGACGAAGTCGGCCCGCGCCGCGTCCTCGCCGACCGAGCCGACGCGCAGGTTAACGCGCTCGGCCACGCCGTTGCGCACCGCGTTCTCGTGCGCGATGGTGACGGCCGACGGGTCTGTGTCGCACGCCTCGACGCACGCCTCTGGGCAGATGAGCGCGGCGGCGATGGCGAGCACGCCCGTGCCCGTGCCGACGTCGAGAAAACTCAGGCCGTCGAAATGCTCCTCGATGGCGACCAGACAGAGGCGCGTCGTCTCGTGCGTGCCCGTGCCGAAGGCCATCCCCGGCTCGATGCGGATGACGAGCCGGCCGTCGCCGACGCCTTCGACGACGCTCCACGGCGGCGCGACGACGAAGCGTCGGCCGACCTCGACGGGCCGCCAGCTCTTCTTCCACTCGGCGAGCCAGTCGCGCTCCTCGACCTCGCGCGGGCGCATCTCGCGCACGACAGACGACTCGTGCCCGTAGACGCGCAGGGCTTCGAGGAGCGCCTCGCGCACGCGCTCGACGCGCGGAGGCACGTCGAAGTAGCCGGTGACGCGCAGGAAATCGCCCTCGACCACTTGGCCGTCCGGCCCCGCCCCGGCGTGGCTCTCCGTGCCGAGCGCGCCCGCCTCCGATAGCGCGTACTCGGCGGCCTCGCGCGCCTCGGGCGTCAAAATCAAATCAACCGCGTACCAGTGCATAAAAGCAGTGACGAGTGACGAGTGAGCCGTCAGCAGTCAGCGTTCAGCACTCAGCTAAAGCCCATTCGGAAGCTGAATGCTGAATGCTAACCGCTTGCCCGTCACTCGTCACTTCTCCTCGATTCCGAGTTCGTTGAGCGCGCGGGGGCTGTTGCGCCAGTCCTCCTCGACCTTGACGAAGAGTTCGAGATAGACGCGCGTGCCGAGGAGGCGCTCGATGTCACGGCGCGCGCGCGTCCCTGTCTCTTTGAGACGCTCGCCGCCCTTGCCTATGACGATTCGTTTCTGCGAAGCGCGCTCGACGTAGATGGCGCAGAAGATGCGCACCATCGCCGGGTCTGACTCGTCGAAGCGTTCGGTCGTGACGGCCGTCACGTAAGGAATCTCTTCGCCCGTCGTCTGCAAAATCTTCTCGCGCACGATCTCGGCGACGAGCGAGCGCAAGGGCTGGTCGGTCAGCTCGTCCTCGCCGAAGATGGCCTCGCCTTCGGGCAGGTTCCTGATGACCTCGGCGAGAAACGCATCGGTCTGGTCCCCTTTTCGCGCCGAGAGAGGGACGACCGCGCGCCACTCGTGCTCGCGCCCGTACCACTCGATGAGCGGGAGGAGCGCGGACTTGTCAGGCAGCTTGTCGGTCTTGTTGAGAAGCAGTAGCGCGGGCTTCTTCGTCTGCCGGACTAGGTCGAGGACGAAGCGGTCGCCGTTGCCGGTCGGGACGGAGGCGTCGCGTATGAGGCAGACGAGGTCGACGCCTTCGAGCGCGTCGTGGACGGCCGACATCATGCGCCGGTTGAGGAGGTATCCGGGCTGATGCACGCCGGGCGTATCGACGAGCACGATTTGCCCGTCGGCGCGCGTGATGACGCCGCGAATCTGATGGCGCGTCGTCTGCGGCTTGTTCGAGACGGCCGCAATCTTCTCGCCGACCAGACGATTCAGAAGCGTCGACTTGCCCGCGTTCGGACGCCCGACCAGCGCGACGTAGCCGCTGCGAAAGCCGAACGTCCCGCCGTCTCTCTTCTCGGAAGACTCTTCACTCATCGTTTGTGTGTCGCTGAAACTGTAAGGGGGAAGTGTAGCGCCTCGCGCGCGCGCGCGCCAACACGACGCGCGTCCTCCGTCCGACGCCGTCGAGAAATCTTATCGCCGCGTCGAGCCGAGCGTGAGGAGGGCGCGGCGCAGGCGCGCGTGGCGGTTGAGTAGTCGCGCGTACGGAAGTTCGTCGCGGCCCGCCTTGGCGCGGACGATGCGCAGGAGCGCGCGTTTCTCTTCGCCCGTCCAGCGCGCGAGGTCTGGGAGGAGCGCGAGCGGGAGCGAAAAGTTCTCGAAGGCGCGGCGCTCATCCTCTGTCCATCGTCGCGTGCTGACCCCGAGCGCGCGCTCGACCTGTGCGGCCGACGCCTTGCGCAGACGCGCCGGGTCGGAGTCGAAGCGCGCGCTCATGCGTCTCTGGACGGCGAGGCCGAGGTGGCGCACTCGAAAGTCGTCCCACGCGCCGCGCTCGGCGCGCGCCGTCTCGTAGAGGCTGTGGGCGGCGGCGAGTCTGCGCAGACGCGCGGGCGGCGTGCGGTAGTCGCGTCGCTCCGCGATGCGTCGCTCCTCGGCCGCGAGCAGCTTCACCTGTTCGGCCTCGACGGGGCGGAAGCCGAGCTTGCGGTAGAACCAGAACGCGCCCGACTCCAAGCCCTCTTCGTTGCCGGAGCCGCCGAGCTGGTAAGGGTCGACCGAAAAAACTTCGACGCCGTGAAGCTGACGGACGAGGCGCAGGACGCGCGCGTACATCCACGCCGACTCGCCGTCGCGGAACGTGTAGAAGAGGTTGAAGCCGACCTCCGTGCGCTCGAAGAGCGTGAGCGCCTCGGCGTAAGCGGCGGGCACGCCGTTCTTAAAAACCATCATCGAGAGGTAGGCGAGGAGCGGCAGCCGCCGCTCGAAGGGCACGCCCCACGCGCAAATCTCCGTCCCGCGACCGGCGTCGGCGCATAAGACCGAGCGCGCGTCGGCGTGCGTGAAGCCGTGCAGCTCGCGGAAGCGGACGGTCATCGCGTCGCAGGCGGTCGTCAGAAGACGTTCGGCGTCGGCGCGCTTGAGACGCTTGACGGGCATCGACGGCGCGGCCACCTCGCGCTCGATTGAAACGTCGCGGCGCGCAAACAGCGCGTCGGTGTGAAAGAAGATTTTGCGCGCGGGGCGGCGCGCGTGCGTGCGCGTGAGACGCGAGTCGTCGAGTCGGAGGCGAACCCAGATTTTGAGTGGGTCGAAGAGCGCGGCGCGCTCCGCGTCCGAAAGCTCCAGACGGTCGAAGGCTCGCACGAGCCACTGGAGGTCGCTTTCGCCGCGTCGCTTGGCGGCGCGCAGCCATTCGAGGAAGGGCGCGTGCGTGTCGACGTATGCGTCCTCCTCGTAGAGCGGCAGGAGCTTCGGCAAGACGACGTAGAGTTGCGCGCGCTCGTCGTAGCCGTCCCAGTCAATCTCGACCCGCGAGGGGTGCGCGCGCGCCAACCGCCGCGTCACCTCATAGCTGAACTGCGCGGAGAACTCCGTCCCGGCGATGCCGGAGACTTCCGGCTCGGCTAATGGCGAAAGGTCGCGCCCGCGCTCGTCGGCTTCGCGGACGCGGCGCGAGAAATTTTTGAGCAGGCGGTCGGTCTCGCGGAGAAGCTGCGGGCCTTGCGGGTAGGCGCGCATGAAGAGGAGGATTTCGTGAAAGCGTATGATGGACGAAGCATCGGAGAGGCGTCGTCGGGCGACGCGGTGGAGCAGAGCGCGCAGACGCGCCCGCGCGGCCGGTTCGCCCGACGGGCGCTTCAGCTCTTCGAGTCGGTCGAGGAGGCGTGCGACTGACGTGTGCGGCAAGACGATGACCGTCGCGTGCGTTTCTAGTCGAGCGCCGAAACTTCTAACGCCGCGCGAGGCAACAAGTCAATAGAAGCGGTCAGCAATCAGCGTTTAGCGTTCAGCCCACGGCCGCCCGCCGTGCGTCAGACGGCAGCCGTGAATCAAGATGTCCTTTCGTCCGCACTATAAAAGCTGAAAGCTGATTGCTATCGTCGTGGCTTCTCCCAGACGAGGCGGCCTTGCGGGTCGATGTAGGCGTCGGGGATGTTTTGACGGTCGGTCAGGCGGTCGATGGCGCCAAGGCCGCCCGAGAAGGGCGCGGCGTAGTCGAGCTTCAACGGCACGCGGACGCGACCCTCGCGGTCGATGTAGCCCCAGCCGGGCACTTGCCAGTCGCTCGAAGTGGTGACGGCGGCCAAGCCCTCGGAGAAGCTGCTGCCGTAGAAGTATTGAAGCGGGATGACGACCTTTCCCGTTTTATCGATGAAGCCGTAGCGCCCGTCACGGCTGACGAGCGCGAGGCCCTCGGAGAAGTCGCGCGCGTCGTCGTAGACGGCGGGGATGACGGTGCGGCCCGTCCTGTCCATGTAGCCGAACTTGCCGCGCACGCCCAAGCGTATCGTCGCCCGCCCTTCGTGAAACTCGCCGCCGTACTCGCCGTCCTTCATGTTGAAGACGACGCGCATCGACTTGTCGATGTAGGCCATCTTGACGCCGTCTTTGCCGATGAGCGCGAGGCCCTCGGAGAAGTG
>DASUNL010000164.1:0-5424 GCA_036277175.1 Pyrinomonadaceae bacterium
TTTGGAGAAAGGTTTTTGATGCCCCCCACGTCAAAGAAAAGAGGCGCGCCCTCCCCCTCGACGAAAGGCAGAGTCGGGCGCTCGACGCCGAAGACGACGCGGCCCGTCGCGCGTTCGCGCCGCGAGCGCGACACCGACGAGTCGGCGGCTAAGAGCTTGCGCCGACGCCTCGACGCGCACCCCGACCGCATCGACATCCGCGACTGGTTCTACCAGCCGAGCCTCGCGCCCCTGCCCGACCAAGTCGTCAACGTCGATTCCGTCCCCGAAGTCCTCGATCAGGAGAACGAGGGCGCGTGCTGCGGCTTCGCGCTCGCGGCCGTCGTCAACTTCCTGCTGCGCGCGCGCAACATCGAGCGGCGGGTCAGCCCGCGCATGCTCTACGAGATGGCGCGTCGCTACGACGAGTGGCCGAGCGAGGACTACGAAGGCTCTTCGGCGCGCGGCACGATGAAGGGCTGGATGGCGCACGGCGTCTGCGACTTCGACACGTGGCCGCCCGCACTGCACGGCGCGCACCACCTGACGCCGCCCATCGGGCGAGAGGCGCAGCGCACGCCCGGCGGCGCGTTCTTCCGCATCCAGCACCGCCAGATACGCGACATGCACGCCGCCTTAAACGAGGTCGGCATACTCTTCTGCACGCTCATGGTTCACGACGGTTGGGGCGCGCTCGACTCGAAGCACGGCGTTGACATCTCCTACGTCGAGCACGGGAACGTGCGCGAGATACGGCTGCCCGTCATCCGCCGCCACGGCGAGGCCGACAGCGGACACGCCGTCGCCATCGTCGGCTACACGCACGACGGCTTCATCATCCAGAACTCTTGGGGGCCGAAGTGGGGCGCGGGCGGCTTCGCGCTTCTGCCCTACGAGGACTACATGCTCAACGCGACCGACGTCTGGGTGGCGCAGTTGGGCGTCCCCGTCAAGCTGAGCATCTGGCGTCACCTTGAGCTTGAGGTCGAAGCGCCGACCGTGGAAGTCTCCGGGCTACAGCAGGCCGCGCGCGCCGTCCCCTTGAGCGAGATACGGCCCTACACGATGGACGTTGGCACAAACGGCGAGCTTTCCACTTCTGGCAAGTACTGGACGACCGAGGAAGACTTGGAGCGTCTGTTCACGCACTCCATCCCGGAGGCGGCGGGCGGCTGGCAGAAGGCGCGTCTGATGCTCTACCTCCACGGCGGCCTAAACGACGAGACGACGGTCGCGCGCCGCATCGTCGCCTTCCGCGACGTGCTGCTCAAAGACGAGATTTATCCCGTCCACATCATGTGGGAGTCGGGCATCATGGAGTCTCTGAACGCCATGATTCGCGACCTCTTCACGGACGCGGACGAGCGCAAGGGCGCAATCTTCGACTGGCTCAAGAAGGTGCGCGAAGGCGGCATGGAGGTGAAAGACCGTACGTTCGAGTTGACGGCCGCCGCGCCGGGCCGCGCCCTCTGGCGCGAGATGAAGGAGAACGCGCGGCTCGCCTCGCAGCACCCCGAAAGGCGCGGCGGGATGCAACTGCTCGTCAAACACGCGCACGCCGCGCTCAAGCGCATCTCGAAGGCGCGGCGCGACTCTCTAGAGCTGCACGTCGTCGCCCACTCGGCCGGGAGCATCTTCGCGGCCTACGCGATGCGCCACCTCGTCAACCTCGGCATCAACTTCAAGTCGCTGCACCTGATGGCCCCGGCCATCACGGTCGAGTTGTTCAAGAAAGAGATTATGCCCTTCGTCAAGTCGGGCAAGTGCCCGCACCCGTCGCTCTACATCCTCTCGGACGTGGGCGAGCGCGACGACGACGTTGGGCCTTACGGCAAGTCTCTGCTCTACCTCGTCAGCAACGCCTTCGAGGGCGCGCGCGAGACGCCGCTCGTCGGCATGGAGCGATTCGTCAGCGACGCGGGACAGGACGGCGCGCGCTACATGGACGCGGAACTCGGACGCTTCTTCAAGAAGAAGACGGGCGGCTTTCCCTCGCTCGTCGTCGCGGGCGAGGGCGCTGGCCCTCTCAGCACTTCGCGCAGCGACACGCACGGCGGCTTCGACAACGACGAGTGGACGCTCAACTCCATCCTGCGCCGCGTCCTCGCGCCCGCCGAGCCTTCGCGCATCTTCACCCTGCGCGACCTACAGTACTGAGCGCTTTGAGTAAGATGACTAAGACGGAGGCGATTAAATTGATGAGACACGCGGCGGCACTCTTCTCGCTCTTCGCGCTCTTGGCCGGGGCGTCGCTCCTCGGCGCGGGCGCGGGCGGCGCAGCGCCCGACTCGCGGCAGAGGTCTTCAGGCTCGGTCACGCCGTGCGACGCTCAGGCTTATGTGAAGGACGACGACCCGAACGGCATGAACGTGCGCTCGGGGCCGGGCAGCGACTTCAAGGTCGTCCATGTCCTGAAGAACATGGAGGCCGAGGGCATCACCGTCCACATCACTGGGTGGAAGGGCGCGTGGATGCGTATCGACCGCGCGGAGGATCAGGGTCGGGTCATCGAGCTTTTCAAGGGAGAGGGCTGGGTCTTCGCTTCCCTGCTCGGCGTCGACGGGCAGGGCGGATTTAACGGCGGCACGCCGCTCTACCAGAAGCCAGCGAAGCGCGGACGCATCGTGGCGCGCGTCCCCGTCGAGGGGTCGGGGGCGGTCGTGCGCGGCTGCCGGGGCCGTTGGCTCTACGTCGAGTACGAGGGCGTCAAAGGCTGGGGCGTGTCGTCTGACCTCTGCTACCTCTCCATCACGAATTGCAACTGAGCGCCCGCCGACCCTTCGCGCATCTACGCCCCGCGCGACCTTCGATACTGAAAGCGCCACCCTTCCGAAGCTTAAACATATTTAAGGGGAGAGAAACACGGAGAAGAAGAGACACAAGGCGGAGTTAAACCAGACGCGAAGGAGGAAACGCGATGCTCCTCAGCTACCTCAAAGTCGCTCTCACCACGACGCTCAACATCGTCCTCTACGCGCTGACCTTCGGCCGCTTCATCTGGCTCGAAGGCCGCGTCTGCTGCGGCGTGTTTCGGAATTGGACGCGCGACTTTCGCTACCGCCCGCGAAAATTCGCGCGGCCCGCCGACGAGGCGCAGCTCGCCTCGGTCGTGCGCGGCGCGGGCCGCCTGCGTCTGTTCGGCGCGGGCCACTCGTTCAACAGCGGCGTCGTCTCCGACGAGGTGCTCATCTCGCTCGACGATTTGAGCGGGCGCGTCTGTCTAGACAAGTCGGCGCGGACGATGACCGTGCGCGGCGGGACGCGCGTGCGCGACGTCGTGCGACTACTCTTCGATGAAGGGCTCGCGTTCAAGGCCCTCCCGTCGCACGACGCGCAGAGCATCGGCGGCATCCTCTCGACCGACGTTCACGGCACGGGGCGCGACTGGGGCTTCGTCAGCCAGTTGGTCGAAAGCCTCAACGTCATGGACGCCGACGGAAACGTCAAAACGTGTAGGCCGGAAGACCCACTCTTTAAGGCGGCCGTCGGCGGCATCGGCGCGGCGGGCGTCGTCACGGAGGTGACGGTCAAGGCCGTCCCGCGTTTCAACGTCGAGCAGAAGGTCGAGAAGTCTAACGTCCGTTACGTCGAGCAGAACCTCCCCCGACTGCTCGAAGAGAACGAGCACTTGAGCCTCTACCTCTTCCCCTTCACGAAGAGGTGTCAAATCAACACTTGGAATCAGACGCCGAAGGCGCGCTCAACGCTCGGCGACCTGCGCGAGTTCATAAGCATCTCGCTCGACGCGCTTTTGGCCTCGTGGTTCGGCGGTCTAATGGCCTTGACGGGACTGCTGCCCGCGTTGTCAGACATCGCGCACAGCCTAAAGCGTGGGTCGAACCTCGTGCTCGAAAGCAACCGCGCTTTCAACCGGACGATTTACCACCTGCATCAGGAGTTGGAGTTCGCCATCCCTTACGAGCAGACGTTCGCGGCGTGCGACGCCTTCGTCAGACTCTACGAACACATGTACCGGCAGCGGAAACTCCCTTACGCGCTCTTCGAGGTGCGCTTCACGCCCGAGGGCCACAAGCGGACGCTCGTCGGCGCGGGGCGCGAACGGCGCTCGGTGTGGATTGACCTCCTCGTCAACGAGTCCGAGGGTTGGGAGCGTTTCTACCATGAAGCCGAGAAGCTGATGCGCGAGTTCGGCGCGCGCCCGCACCTCGGCAAGTTCTGCCAGAGCTACACGAAGCAGGACATGGAGGGACTGCACGGCGAGCGCTTCGCCGAGTTCCTCGACGTGGTCGAGGCGCAAGACCCCACACGCAAGTTCTCCAACGACTTCACGCGCCGCCTCTTCGGCCGCTGATTGACGCGGCGCGAACAGGAGGCGCTGAAAGTCGTCGCCCTTTATCTCTCTTCGACGGGGACGTACTTGAGGTCGCGCGGGCCGGTGTATTCGGCGCGCGGGCGGATGAGACGGTTGTTGGCGTACTGTTCGAGGATGTGGCCCGTCCAGCCGGCGATGCGGCTGACGGCGAAGATGGGCGTGAAGAGGTCGAGCGGGATGCCCATCATGTAGTAGGCCGAGCCTGAGTAGTAATCGACGTTCGGGTAGAGACGCTTCTCGCGCATCATCACTTCCCGAAGCTTCTCAAGAATCTCGAACCAGCGCGTCTCCCCGCGCGCCTCGCCCAGCTCCTTCGAGAACGCGCGCAGATGCACCGAGCGCGGGTCTTCGGTCTTATAGACGCGGTGGCCGAAGCCCATGATTTTCTTCTTCGTCGAGAGCGCATCCATCAGCCACTCCTCGGCCCGCGCCGGGTCGCCGATGTCGAGCAGCATCTTCATCACGTTCGTGTTCGCGCCGCCGTGCAAAGGGCCGGAGAGAGCGGCGATGGCCGCCGTCACCGAGCCGTACATGTCGGCGAGCGTGGCGGCGACGACGCGCGCCGTAAAGGTCGAGGCGTTCAGCTCGTGGTCGGCGTGCAGGATGAGGCAGACGTCGAAGATGCGCGCCTCGCGCTCCGAGGGCGCTTCGCCCTTGAGCATGTAGAGGAAGTTCGACGCGACCGAGTCGCCCGCCTTCGGCTCGACCGGCTCCTCGCCTTTGCGCAGGCGCTCGATGGTCGCGACGACGACGGGGAACTGCGCCGTCAGTTTCGTCGCCGTCCGCAGCGCGCCCTCGCGCGAGAGGTCGCGTGCGCCCTCGTCGTGGAAGGCGAGCGCCGAGACGGTCGTCCGCAGGGAGTCCATCGGCTCGGCGTCTCGCGGGAAGCGGCGCATCATCTCGACGACTTCGCCGGGGAGCTTCTGGCTTTCGGCCAACTGGGCGCGCAGGTCGTCGAGTTCCGCGCGCGTCGGGAGCCGCCCGTGCCAGAGGAGGTAGACGGTCTCCTCGAAGGTGGAGTGCTCCGCGAGGTCGTGGATGTTGTAGCCCTGATAGATGAGCACGCCGCGCGTGCCGTCCACGTCGCCGATGCGCGACTCGGCCGCGGTGAC
>DASUNL010000165.1:0-3391 GCA_036277175.1 Pyrinomonadaceae bacterium
AGCAAAGGCTTTCGCATGGCGGGCGACGAGGTTCTCATGCAACGCCTCGTCCATCTCGTCGACGATAAGAAGCGCGACGAGCTGCTGATTATTTATCTTGAGGACTTGAGCCTGTTGAACCTGACGGCCGCCGACCTCGCCAAGGGCGGGCGCGCCGCCGAACGCTGGCCGCAAGTCTCGCAAGACCTGCTCGCGCGCGCCACGCGCGGACTTAAAATCACACGCTGACGCGCGCCGCGCCGCCCGGCGCGTTCGTGCGAGGATTGCTGACTCGCGTCGGGGCGCGACGTCGGCGGTTTTTTTTTTGCGTGTCGGGTAGGTTCTTTTTTGTAAGATGAGCAGGCCATTTTATGGCGAGTTCGCGTGGGCTTACGAGCTTTTGGTCGGCTCAAGCGTCGGCGGCCGCTGTGATTTTCTGGTCGAGCTGCTTGCGCGTCGCGGCGTCGCACGGGGCGCGCGTGTACTCGACGCGGGCTGCGGCGCGGGCGCTTACGCAATCGAGCTTGCGCGGCGCGGCTTCGTCGTAGACGGACTCGACGCCTCGCCCGCGCTCGTCGAGGAGTCGCGCGCCCGCGTCGCCGCCGCGAATCCTTCCGCGCGTCGCGTGTCCTTCGCCGTCGGCGACATCGTCCGCATGGACGCCGACGCGCGCTACGACGCCGTCCTCTGTCGCGGCGTGCTCAACGACCTGCTCGACGACGAGAGCCGGCGCGAAGTCTTCCGCTCGTTCGCGCGCGCGCTCCGTGCGGGCGGCGTGCTCGTCTTCGACGTGCGCGAGTGGGGGGCGACGGCCGCTAGGAAGTCGCGCGCGCCCGTCTTCGAGAAGACGGTCGAGACCGCGCGCGGGCGCCTGACCTTTCGCGCCGAGACGAGGCTCGACGCCGGGGGCCGCCGCCTGCTCGTCTCCGAGCGGCACACGCTCAGAGGCGAGGGCTTCGAGCGTGTCGCCGATTTCGATTTCATGATGCGCCCATGGACGCGCGAGGAGTTGGGCGAGGCGCTCGACGCGGCGGGCTTTCGCGCCGTCGAGTATTTCGGCGCGTATGACTTCGCGAGCGCGCCCGGCACGACCGACCGGCTCGTCTGCGCGGCGAGCGCTGCCTCCTCCCGCGACGCGAGGTGACTTATCAAAACATGCGCGCACAGGCGCGCCCAACGAAAGGTGTCCGCCAATGCTAGCGAAAGAGAAGACGACGGACTTTGCCGCCGTCCACGCAACGCTAAAAGAAATCATGCGCCCCTACGAGCGCGGCGCGCTCAAGGCGGCGACGGACAAGCCGGGCGACTACTGCCTCATCGGCCCGCCGACGGAGGCGAGCAAGGGCCGCGACGTTTGGTTCGGCGCGGTGCAGGCGCGCAAAAACTACGTCTCCTACCACTTGATGCCCGTCTACGCCTTCCCCGAGCTGCTCGAAGGCATCTCGCCCGCGCTGCGCAAGCGCATGCAGGGCAAGTCGTGCTTTAACTTTAAAGAGGTTGACGCGGAGTTGTTCGGCGAGTTGCGGAAGCTGACCGAGCGCGGCTACAAGCGTTTCAAGAAGGAGAAGCTTCTTTCGTGAATGGTGAATCGTGAATCGTAAATAGACTGAACGGCCTCCGTGCTTGGAGATTCTCTTCCGAGCACGGAGGCCGCTCAACCTCTATTCATGATTTACGATTTACGATTCACTACTTACGGCTTCTCTTCGTTGAGGAGCGCGACCGTCATGCGGCGGCCGGAGCGGACGATGCCGAGCGTGAGGTCGGGCGTGCCCGTGCGCGTCAGCGCGCTCGCGTCGCGCGCCGTCGAGACGGGGCGGCCGTTGATGGTCTCGACCACGTCGCCGGGCATCAGGCCCGCCGCCGCCGCCGGGCTTCCGCCGCGCACCGAGACGACGAGGAGTCCGCCGCGCACCTTGAACTTCGGCGCGAGCCGCGTCGTCAGACTCATGGACTTGAGGCCGAAGGAGAGGAGCGGCTGCGCGGCGTTGAGCGGGCGCGGCGTGGCGTCCTGCCCGGCGAGCGCGGCCCGGTGCAAGGCCGCAGCGTAGCGCGCCTCGGCCGAGGCCAGCGCCGTGCTCTCGGCCGCGAAGCTCGCCTCGATGCCTTTGAGTCGCTCGCGCAAACCTTCCAGACGCGCGGCGAAGTCTGCGGCGTGCGCCTCTCTCATCAACTGCCGCTCGGCGAGTCTGACCGAGCGCAGGTCGTTCTGTAGAGACTGCACGCGCTCCTGCACGGCCCGCAGTTCCGCCCCCGCCTGACGCGCGCTCGCCGATTCGAGCTGCGCCTTCCTGAGCGCGTCCTGCATCGTCGCCTCGAAGCCCGCGAGCGCCGGGTTCTGCGCGGCGCTCAGTTGCACGGGCACGTCGAGCGGCGTGGCGAGCGTCGAGCGCCAGACCGTGAAGTTGAGCGTCGCGCCCGCGCCCGCCTCTTTAATCCAGAAGGTGAAGTCGTCGACGCCGCGCACATCGCGCCCGCCGACGCGCAAAATCACGTCGCCCGGCTGAAGCCCGGCGGCGGCGGCCGGCGCGCCCGGCACGACCGAGGTCAGCACGACGCCCTGCTTCTTGTGAATGATGGGCGCGGCCATCTCGAACGTCCAGCCCTTCAGGGTGAAGTCCGAGAGAGAGAAGTTCGACACGGCCGAGCCGCCCGCGCCGAGCCACGGCTGCGGGACGCTGGCGCGTCGCGTCAGCACGCGCTCCGCCGCGACGCGCACCGTCTCGGCCGGCACGATTTCGGGGTCGGTCTCGCCGCTATCAAGAAGGATGCCCACCACCTCGCCCGACTCGTTCGTCGCAATCGCGCCCGTCCACGCCGAAGTGATGCGCGGCGCGTTTACTCGCGCGCGCACAGGCACGCCCGAGGGCGCGCGCTTGACCTCGGTCAGGTAGCCTTCCGTCTCGCCGATGCCCAGATAGATGACCTCGGTGTCGCCCTCGTCGCCGGCCAAGGTGTGGTCGGGTGCGTTCGGGGCGGCGGCCGGAGAGGCCGGGGAGGCGGGCGCGGCCGGTGTGGGCGCGTAGAGACGCACGCGCTGCCCGACGGCGGGCGCGGGCACGGCCCTCGGCGCGGGCGTGAGCACGAGCAGCGGCTCGACCGCTTCGAGGAGCGAAAGCCCCGTGGCCGCGTCGAGTCCGACGAACTTCGCCTTGATGTGTTTGCCGTCGCCGCGCACGAGCGTGAAGTCCGAGTCGCCGAGGCGGAGGCCCGGCTGCTGCGCGAGGAGTCCCTGCCACTGCTGCGCCGCCTCGACCTCGGCGCGCGGCAGACGCGCGACGACCGTGCGCCCGTCGTCGCCGACGATGACGCCCGCGACGATGTTCGTGTGGACGCCGGCGGCCGGCATGTCCTCGATGCGCCACTCCTGCTTGCCGCTCCCGGCGAGCGTCGAGAGAAGTTTGAAACCGCT
>DASUNL010000166.1:0-10246 GCA_036277175.1 Pyrinomonadaceae bacterium
GCTCGAAGACCCGCGCGTCCAAGTCGTCAACGAGGACGCCTTCGTGTGGCTCGATAACGCCACGGGCGTCGAGCCATACGACGCGGCCGTCGTCGACTTCCCCGACCCGAACTCGTTCGCGCTAGGCAAGCTCTACACGACGCGCTTCTATCGACTCTTAAAGGCGCGGCTCAACGAGGGCGCGGCCTTCTCGATTCAGTGCACGTCGCCGCTGTTTGCGCGCTCCTCGTTCTGGTGCATCGTGCGGACGGTCGAGGCCGCCGGGTTCGCCGTGCGCCCTTATCACGCGGCCGTCCCCTCGTTCGGCGTCTGGGGATTCGCGCTGGCGCGCACCGCCCCCTTCGACGCGCCCGCCCGCGCGCCCTCTGTCCCCTTGCGCTTCCTCGACGACGACGCGCTCGCGGCCATGTTCGTGCTACCGGCCGACCTCGGCCCCGTGCCCGTCGAAATCAACCGCCTCGACAATCAGTCGCTCGTCCGCTACTACGAGGCGGAGTGGCGGCGTTACGAGTGAATGAATGAGTGAGTGAATGAGTGAGTGAGTTAAGCGATGTACGAGAGACTTAAAAGGCGCGTCTACGAAATCGTCGAGTGCCCGACGCGCAAAGAGGACGGGCGCGGCGCGCTCGACTACTTCGACTTCTTCATCATGGCGCTCATCGTCACGAACGTC
This sequence comes from Pyrinomonadaceae bacterium, assembly GCA_036277175.1. Lineage (GTDB taxonomy): Bacteria > Acidobacteriota > Blastocatellia > Pyrinomonadales > Pyrinomonadaceae > DASQDT01. The sequence goes on from DASUNL010000166.1 coordinate 674, forward strand.
ATCGCCGTGATGGTCGAGACCGTGCGCTGGGCGGCCGAAGACTACGCGCGCCCTCTGCGCGCCTTTGAAATCTTTTCGGTCGTCGTCTTCTCCGCCGAGTATCTCCTGCGCCTGTGGTCGTGTACGGCAGACCCGCGCTACGCGGGCGCGGTGCGGGGAAGAATCCGTTTCGCGCTGACGCCGATGGCGCTCATCGACCTTCTGGCAATCGCGCCCTTCTACCTCGAATTCATCACGTTCGACCTGCGCTTCATACGCTCCTTGCGGCTCTTCCGCCTCTTCCGCGTCTTCAAGCTCGCGCGCTATTCGGCCTCGATGCGGACGCTCGCCAACGTCCTGCACGCGAAGAAGGAGGAGCTGCTCGTGACGCTCTTCGTCGTCATCGTGATGCTCGTCTTCTCTTCGAGCGTGATGTACTTCGCGGAGAACGAGGCGCAGCCCGACAAGTTCGACAGCATCCCGGCCTCGATGTGGTGGGGCGTGGCGACTTTGACCACGGTCGGCTACGGCGACGTCTACCCCACGACGCCGCTCGGGAAAGTCTTCGGCGCGGTCATCGCCATCCTCGGCGTCGGCATCTTCGCGCTCCCGACCGGCATCCTCGCCTCCGGCTTCGCCGAGGAGCTTCGCAAAGACCGCGAGCGCGCGACCGTCACGCTCTGCCCGCACTGCGGCCGAGACATCAACGAACAATAGCGCGGAGTCAAAGACAAAAAGCAGTTTTTGACGAAGACCGTTTTCGCTTCCGACTCCGGACTCCAGACGACTCTAGACCCCGTACTCCTTCTTTATGCTCACGCGACGCGAAGTCCTCGCCGCCTTCCTCGGAGTTCCGGCCGCGCTCGCCGCGTGCCGGCCGGGCGACTCGCCGCGTCTGCCCGAAGGCGAAATCGTCGGCGCGTCGGACATCGTCGGCCATCGCCTGCGCGAAGGGGCGCGCGTCGAAATCCCCTCGGACAAGTGGGAGCGCGTGGGCACGGTAATCGTCGGCGGCGGCATCGCGGGGCTTTCGGCGGCGTGGCGGCTGCTCAAGGCGGGCTACAGTGACTTCGTCCTCTTGGAGCTCGAGCGCGCGGCGGGCGGCACTTCCGCGAGCGGCACGGCGCACGGCGTCGTCCCTTACCCTTGGGGCGCGCACTACGTCCCCGCGCCGACCGGCGAGAACCGCGCGCTCGTCTCGCTCTTGGAAGAGATGGGCGTCGTCGAGGGGCGCGACGCGCGCGGCGAGCCGGTCGTCGCCGAGCAGTTCCTCTGCCGCGACCCGGAGGAGCGCGTCTTTTATCGAGGGCGCTGGTACGAAGGTCTCTACATGCACGCGGGCGCGAGTCGGGAAGACCTCGCGCAGCTCGCGCGCTTCGACTCGGAAGTGTCGGCGTGGGCCGCGTGGCGCGACGCGCGCGGACGCAGGGCGTTCACCATCCCCGTCTCCTCCTGCTCGGACGACTCGGAAGTCACTTCGCTCGACCGCCTCTCGATGGCCGAGTGGATGACGGCGCGCGGGTTAACGAGTCCGCGCCTGCGCTGGTTCGTCGACTACGGCTGCCGCGACGACTACGGCCTCACCGTCGAGCAGACGAGCGCGTGGGCCGGACTCTTCTACTTCGCCTCGCGCATGCGAGAGCCGGGCGAGGAGACGCAGCCGCTCATCACTTGGCCCGAAGGCAACGGCCGCATCGTCTCGCATCTTTACGACGCCGCGCGCCGACACGTCCGCCTCGGCCTCGCCGCCGCCGACATCGCGCCGAACGAAGACGGCGGCGTCGAGGTCGTCGCACTCGGTTACGACGGCCGTGAGGCCGCAGGGATTCGCGCGCGCCGCGTCGTCTTCGCCGCGCCGCAGTTCCTCGCGCCCTACCTCATACGCCCCTACCGCGAACGGGGCGCGCCCGCCTACGCGCGCGAGTTCGAGTACGGCGCGTGGATGGTGGCGAACCTCTTTCTCACAGACCGCCCGCGACGCGGCCTCGGCTTCCCAGAGGCGTGGGACAACGTGCTTTATGAAAGCCCCTCGCTCGGCTACGTCTCGGCCACGCACCAGAAGGGAATCGACCGTGGCCCGGCCGTCTTCACTTACTACTTCCCGCTCACCGGCGACGACCCGCGCGCCGCGCGCTCGCGTCTGCTCGAAGCGGGCTGGCGCGAGTGGGCCGACGTGGCGCTCTCAGACCTCGCGCGCGCGCACCCGGACATCCGCGCCGTCACACGTCGGCTCGACGTGATGCGCTGGGGGCACGCGATGATTCGCCCGCGCCCCGGCTTCATCTGGGGCGACGCGCGCCGCCGCGCCGCCGCGCCGCTCGGCCCGATTCACTTCGCGCACACAGACCTCTCCGGCGTCGCGCTCTTCGAGGAGGCTTTCGATCAAGCCTTGCGCGCCGCCGAGGAAATCTTGCGCGCCGAAGGGCGCGACGCGCCGAGCGTGCGCTAAACGAATACACTCAGACCCCCTCGTCGCCAATCATTTGCAACTCGACCCCGGATTTACAATTCCCGCCCGGATTTACAACTCCTTTTGAAGACAATTTGGAAAGGCTTTAAAAACTTCCGGGCGGCGCGGACGTTTAAATTTGCGTCTCTCCCCGTAGGCGTTCTGAAGCTTTAAGTTCGAGACGAGCCATCATGGGAAAGTTAAGACTCGCGGGGAGGTTGGACGAGCGCGCCGCCGGGGCGCGGCCCGCCGCGTCCGACTCCGACGAAGCCTACCTCAACCTCTCCCGCGCGCTGCAAAACGCACTCGAAGCCATCGGCCGGTTGCAGTCCGACGAGCGCGGACGGCCGCCCGCGCTCCCCGAGATGCTCGACGGCATCGACTTCTACGAAGAGGTCAAACGCTACGAGATTGCGCTCATCAAAAAGGCCCTGCGCCTGACGCGCGGACACCAACGGCGCGCCGCGTCTCTACTTAAGCTGCGCCCGACGACGCTCAACATGAAGCTCAAACTCTACAAGATTGACGGCGGCGATAGTCTCTGACCAATGCGCCGCCCGACGGGGTGAAAGTTTTGTTTCAAGTACAAATACCGGAACGCACGAACATGGGCCGCGCGGGGGAAGTCGATTCGCGGCAGTCAGCCTCGCAGAAACCTTCGGCCCGCACAGAGGCTTTGCGCATCCTCGCCCTCGCCATGCTCCGTGAGGTCGAGGCCCTTTCGCGCGCGTCGGGCGCGCAAGGCGCGGGCGAGATTAACCTCGCCGACGAGGTGCGCCGCTTCGAGGCGGAGATTATTCGCAGCACGCTCCTGCGGACGGGCGGCCGCCAGCGCCGCGCCGCGAAACTCCTCGGCATGAAGGTCTCCACGCTCAACGCCAAAATCAAACGCTACCGCATCCGTCTCGCCGACGACCCGCACGACGCCGCGCCCATCAACGCCGAGTCCGAAATCCACTCTTAAATTAGCTCTCCACTCAACTCTTAAATTCGCGCGCGCGAGAAGGGAAGCTGTACGCGCTTCCAAAAAACCGCGCGCGGAAGTAACGAGCGGCCGCGCGGCGTTCAGACAATTGGACACTTCCGACGCGCGCGCCTCCGCGTCTTTCCAAATTCCTAAAGACGAACGCGCGGCCGAATCCAATTTCGCCAACTCTTCACACGCTCCGCTCCGGTCGCCCGTCTCACTTCACCGCTCATTACGCATCGCGTCGAGTTGGCATGTCAGTTGCGCCTTCGTCCTCGTGTGGTGTGCGGCCCCGCGCTTCGGCTGTTCAGTCTTTGGAACAGACAGAGCCGGACGCTTCGGGACTAAACATCAGGGTCTCCCAGACTAAACAAGGAATTGTGAAGAGCGCGCCCGGCCGTCGCGGACGGGAGAGCGCATTAGATGGAGGTTACGAATGCGACTACAAACACTGTGCGTGGCCCCGCGTTGGTTCACGCGCGCCATCGCCGCGCTCTCGCTGGTGATGGCGCTTTCAATCGTCGGCGTCGCGCAGACCGAGACCGGACAAATCTCCGGTAAGGTTCTCGACCCGAACGGCGCGGCCGTCGCCGGCGCGAGCGTCACCGCGAAGTCGGTCGAGTCGGGCGCGGAGCGCACCGTGGCGACCGACTCCGAAGGCAATTACACCATCACGAACTTGCAGCCCGGCCTCTACGACGTGACGGCCACGGGCACGGGCTTCCAGCCCGGCACGCAGCGCGCGCAGGTGACGGTTGGCGGGCGCGTCTCCGTCGATGTGCCGCTCGGCATACAGGCCGTCGGCGGTGACATCACGGTCGTCGCGGGCGAGGCCGGCGTCGAGGTCAACACGCAGACGCAGGAGTTGGCCGACGTCGTGTCGGGCACGCAGCTCCGCGAGCTTCCGACCTTGACGCGCAACCCCTACGCGCTCGTCGGCATCTCGGGCAACGTCTCCGAGGGCGACACGGCGAACGACGCGGCGACCTTGCGCGGCGCGGGCTTCAACATCAACGGCCAGCGCACGGCTTCGACCAACATCCTGCTCGACGGCGGCGAGAACGTCGATAACTTCCAAGCGGACATCGGCCAGTCGATTCCGCTCGACGCGGTCGGCGAGTTCCGCGTCATCACGTCGAACTTCTCGGCCGAGTACGGGCGCGCCTCGGGCGGCATCGTCAACGTCTCGACCCGCCCCGGCACGAACGAGTTCCACGGGTCGGTCTACGCCTTCAACCGCGTCTCGCGCTTGGCCGCGAACGACTTCAACAACAATGCGTTCGACTTGGCGAAACCCGTCTACACGCGCAACCAGTTCGGCTATGCGTTCGGCGGGCCGATTCAAAAGAACAAGCTCTTCTTCTTCAACTCGACGGAGTGGACGCGCGTCCGCAGCGCGAGCGAAGTCGTGCGCCTCGTCCCGGCGGCCGAGTTGCTTGCGGCCTCCGACCCGCGCACGCAGGCCATCTTCGCCGGGCAGACGCTGACGGCCGCGCCGACGGGTCGCGTCTTCACGGTCAACGACGTCGTCTCGGGCCTCGGCATCGGCGCGGGCGCGTTCTCGTCGCTTCCGGGCGACCTGCCCGCGCTGGTAGAGGTGCGCCAGTCGCTCCCGCTCAACGTCGGCGCGGGCTTCCCGCAGAACACCTACCAGACGACGACGCGCATCGACTGGAACCCGACCTCGGACACGCAGATTTACGGGCGCTACGCCATCGAGAAGCAGGCCTTCTTCGTCGGCTCGAACGCCAACAGCCCTTACGCCGGTTTCAACACGGGCGTCGACAACTTCAACCAGAACGCGCTCCTTAACATCACGCACACCTTCACGTCGAACTTGGTCTCGCAGACCAAGCTCGTCTACAACCGGCTCAACAGCCTTCAGCCCTTGGGCGAGGCGGCCGTGCAGCCGACCTTCTACTTCCGCACGAACGTCGTCGCCCGGCTCAACGGCGTGAACATCGCGCTTCCCGGTTACCTGCCCTTCAATCCGGGCAGCGCGCTTCCGTTCGGCGGCCCGCAGAACGTCGGTCAGGTTTACGAAGACATGAGCTGGACGAAGGGCAGCCACACGCTGCGCTTCGGCGGAACTTACGTCTACATTCAAGACAACCGCACGTTCGGCGCGTACCAGAACGCCGTCGCTGCCTTCGGCACGACCAACTACACGACGGGCTTCAACAACTTCGTCGCGGGCAACCTGCGACAGTTTCAGGTCGCCGTCGACCCGCAAGGGAACTTCCTGCCCGGCTCGACCGTGACGCTGCCCGTCAGCTCGCCGAGCTTCTCGCGCAGCAACCGCTACAACGAGACGGCTCTCTACTTCAACGACACGTACCGCGTCCGCCCGACGGTCACACTGAACCTCGGTCTGCGCTACGAGTACTACGGCGTGCAGCACAACAAGGACCCGGAGCTTGACGCGAACTTCTACTTCGGCGAGGGCGATAACATCTTCGACCAGATCGCCAACGGCAGCGTCTTCCGCGCCGAGGAAAGCCCGGTCGGCGCGCTCTGGCGTCGTGACCTTAACAACTTCGCCCCGCGCATCGGCATCGCGTGGGACGTGACCGGCGACGGCAAAACGAGCGTGCGCGGCGGCTACGGCCTCGCCTACGAGCGCAACTTCGGCAACATCACCTTCAACGTGATTCAGAACGTGCCGAACTACGCGGTCGTGACCGTGCAGCCCGGCGACCCCGGCTTCCCGACCGTCCCCGCGCCTCCGCCGACCAACAACTTCGGCCCGCTCGGCGGCGGCGGCGGCACGGCCGCCCTGCCCGGACTCTTGAACGTCCGCCACGTCAACGAGAACATCCGCAACGCCTACGCTCACTTCTGGAGCGCGGCCTTCGAGCGCGAGATTGCGCCGCGCACCGTCGCGTCGGTCGAGTACTCGGGGTCGAAGGGCGTCAGCCTCTACGACCTGACGAACCCGAACCGCGCCGGCTCGGCCACGGTCTTTCGGGGCGCGCCCCCGCCGTGTCTGAACGTCGCGCTCGGACTCGTCTCCGGCCCGTGCGATACGGCCAACCCGCAGGCGGTCTTGAACACGCGCTACTTCCCGCTCAACACGCGCGGCAACCTCGGCCGCTCGAACTACCACGCGCTGATTGCTTCTCTTGAGAGCAGCAACTTCGCCGACCTCGGTCTGCAATTCACGGCGCGCTACACCTTCTCGCAGGCGAAGGACAATTTGAGTTCGACGTTTAGCGAGGGGCAGAACGCGCTCAACTTGGGCTTCCTCGACCCGCTCAACCCCGACCTCGACTACGGCTTCGCCGACTTCGACGTGCGCCACCGCTTCGTCGGCAGCGTCAACTGGGACTCGGGTCAGACCTTCGGCCTCAACAGCCACGAGAACAGCCTCGTGCGCAACGTGCTCGGCGGGTGGACGCTGACCGGCATCGCCAACGTCCGCTCGGGGACGCCGTTCTCGGTCTTCGACTGCACGCTCGGCGTCTTCTTCTGCCCGCGCTTGATCCCGATCAACCCGATCTCGTTCAACGCATCGAGCAGTCAGGGCGGCGGCGACGACCCGAACGAGTTCTTGCTCGTCAACCTCAACAACCAGATCGCGGGCGCGGGCGCGTACTTCAACCCGCTGACGGGCGACGCCGACTTCGGCCCCTACCCGTCGAACATGACCGCGCGCAATGCGTTCCGTGGCCCCGGCTTCTGGAACGTTGACCTCGGCGTTCACAAGAACATCCGCTTCGGCGAGCGTTACAACTTGCAGTTGCGCGGAGAGTTCTTCAACGTCTTCAACCACGCCAACCTGTTCGTCGACGGCGCGGCCGTCGAGCTGAACAACTGCGCCGTCGCGGACGCGAGCGGCAACTGCACGACCTTCGGCGTGCCCGGTTTCAAGACCGGCTCGCGGAACGTGCAACTCGCCGTCAAGTTCATCTTCTAAACTGGAAGCTGAACGAGCGACGACAAGAGGCGGGGGACTTCCGACCCCCGCCTCTATTTTTTTACGCGCCCGACGCGCGCTTAATTTTTTCGCGCGACGCTTTCACGATGCCGACGCGACTTTAAATTTTTTACGGCCCGGCGCTTTCTTCACTCGCCGCGCGCGTCGCGTATCAGAATCACGTCCGAGACCGCCGTCCCGCGTTCGCAGGCGAGCGCGCCGTCGCGCGACCAGTCGAAGCGGTAGATGCGGTCGGCCGTCCAAGCCGTCAACTGCCGGGGCGCGCCGCCCTCGATTGGCTGCCCCCAGACGTTCGACACGCCGCCGCGCGTCACGACGTAAGTCAACATCCGCCCGTCGGCCGTCCAACGAAGCGCGGGCGTGCTCGTCGGCGCGTGCGGCTCGAACTGTCGAATGATTCTGCCGTCGTCGAACGCGAGCAGCGTCAGACGCCAGCGCCCCGACGCCGCGTGTTGCGTGAAGCACGCGACCGTCCGGCCGTCGGGCGCGACCGAGGGCATGAGCGACGGCCGGGTTGTAAGTTGGACGTGCGCGCCGCCCTCCGAAGGGATGCGACGAATCGTCGGCCGCCCCTCGTTGTAAGTCGCGTAGACGACCCAACGGCCGTCGGGCGTCACCGACGGCGAGTTGTCGCCCTCCGTGTCCGTGAGCGCGACCGCCCCGCCGCCGTCCGAGTTCATTCGCCACAACTGTCGGCGACCGGCGCGTGCCGCGATGAAGTAGACGAAGCGCCCGTCGGGCGATGCGGCGGGCGAGAAGGCCGCGCCGAAGTCGAAGGCCGTGAGTTGTCGGCGTCCCGTCCCGTCCTGTCCCATCACCCAAATCTTCTGCGCGCCGTCGGCCCCCGTCGCGTAGAGCAGGCGCGCGTCCGGAGTCCAAGCCAGCCCGAGCTGCTCGCCGCCGGGGTCGCCGAAGCCGTTCGTCACGCGGCGCGCGCGCGCCCAGTCGCCCTTCGGCGCGACCCAGAAACTCGAAAGCTGTCCCATGCTCGCGGCCGCCGCGACGCGCGCGTCGGAGCTACTACCGACGCCGAGGTAGCCGTTCACGTCGTTGGTCACGCGCCGCGCGTCGCCCTCCGGATAAGCGACGAGCCAGATTTGATCCGACATCACCTCCGAGTCGCTGTCCCACGCGACGACGAGCAGCGCGCTCCCGTCCGCGAGCCACGCGACGCGGCCGAGCCAGTTCCAACGACTCTGGCCGACGGCGCGCGTCGAGCCGTCCGCCACTTCGACCGTCAGCAAACTCGCGTAGCGACGCTCCTGCGTGAAGCTGTAAGTTCCGCACGCGATGCGCCGGCCGTCGGGCGACCAAGCGGGGCCGCCGAAGGAGAAGCCGTCGTCCGCGCCGCGCACGGCGACGCGACGCTCGCTCGTCCCGTCCGCGTTCGCGACGACGAGCGCCGTCTCGTTCGTCGCGGGCGTCAGGCGGACGAAGGCCAGCCGGTCGCCCTCGGGCGAGAGCGTGACGGGGCTGTCAACGTCGCGCGCAAGCTCCGCAGCCGGGCCGCCGAGCACGGAGACGCGGTGCAGCACGCCCGACGTCTCGCCCTCGGCGCGCGTCACGTAGAAGACCCACGCGCCGTCGCGCGAGAAGGTGACGCCGCGAAAACTGACGGGCGCGGGCGCGACGATTTCGACGACGCTCGTCGTCAGGACGTGGCGTACGAAGAGACTCTGCGCGTCGCCGTTCGCCTCGGCGTAGGCGACATACTGCCCGTCGGGCGAGAGGTCGAAGGCGGTGACGTTGCCGCTTCTGGTGAGGCGCGAGATGTTCGTCTCGCGTAGCGCGTCGCTCATCAACTTCGCGCCGCGCGGGCGCACGACGCGGCGCGCGACGAGCGAGGCCGACAGGATGATGAGTGCCGAAGCGACCGCCGCCGCGACGGCCGCCGCCGCGATGACGAACGCACGACGACGCGCAATGACGAACGCGCGACGACGCGCACCGGCGCGGCGCGACGTCGCGTGCGGCGCGACGTGAGCCGTGGGCGTCGTCGCTGACGAGCCGACGCTCGGCGAAGTCTCCCGCGTCGACTCGCGCGCGCCGACGCTTTGCGAGAGCAGCCCCCATGCGCGCTCGTCGCCGCTCACAGGGCCGCCTGCCGTCTCGACGTCTTCGGCAGGCTCGGACGCCTCGACGTTTTTGGCTTCCTCGATTTCGGCGGGCTCGTTTTCGTTCGACGCGCCCCCGGCCGTCGCGTTCACGTCGCGTGGCGCGGCCTCGACCTCGGCGCGGAAG
>DASUNL010000167.1:0-10321 GCA_036277175.1 Pyrinomonadaceae bacterium
CTCGGTCTTGACGGGCGTGCTGTTCGGACTCGCGCCCGCGCTCCGAAGTGCGCGCGGCGCTTGGCAGGAGGATTTGAAGGAGGGGGGAGGGAAGACGAACGCGGCCGCGTCGCGGCGTCTGAGCGGCGCGCTGGTCGTCGCCGAGACGGCGCTCGCGCTTGTCCTCTTGGTCGGCGCGGGACTACTCATCAAGAGCTTCGCGCGGCTGCTCGACGTGAATCCCGGCTTCGACTCGTCGAACGTTTTGACGATGCGCGTGCCTCTGCCGCGCACGAAGTATGACGGCGAGGCGAAGGTCGTCGGCTTTTATCGTCAGCTCGTCGAGCGCGTCGGGCAGTTGCCCGGAGTCGAGTCGGCGGCCGTGGCGAACGAGCTGCCGCTGATGGGTCGCGGCTGGCCGGTGGACGTGGAGGCGGCAGACCGGCCCATCCCGCCGCCCGGCCAGAGCCTCATCGCCGACTGGGGCATCGTCAGCCCCGAATACTTCCGCGTGTTGGGCATTCAACTCTTGCGCGGGCGCGCGCTCACGGACGCGGACACGGCCGAGGGGCAGCGCGTCGTCGTCGTCGACGAAGACCTCGCGCAACACTTCTGGCCCGACGGCGAGGCGATAGGCAAACAGCTTCACGTCGTCGGCCCGAAGCCCTTCGAGATAGTCGGCGTCGCGCGGCGCGTGCGCAGCTACGGGCTCGACGCGCAGGCGCGGATGCGTCTTTATGTGCCGGCCGCGCAGACGCCGATGCACTTGATGCACCTCGCCGTGCGCTCTTCCAATTCAAACCCGGAGCAGCTGGCGCGTGCGGTCGCGGCCGAAGTGCGCGCGCTCGACGCCGACCAGCCCGTCTACTCGGTGCGGACGATGGACGACGCGCTCGCGCAATCGCTCGCGCCGCGACGTTTGAACGCGACGCTGCTCGCGGTCTTCGCCACGGTCGCGCTCACGCTCGCCGCCATCGGCGTCTACGGCGTCATCAGCTACTCGGTCGCGCGGCGGACGCACGAGATAGGAGTGCGGATGGCCTTGGGCGCGCAGCGCGGCGACATCATGCGGCTCGTCCTTCGTCAGGGGATGCTGCTCGCGCTCTGCGGGGTCGCCGCCGGAGTCCTCGCGGCCCTCGCCCTGACGCGCGTGATGACGGGACTTCTGTTCGGCGTCTCGGCGACAGACCCTCTGACGTTCGCCTTCGTCGCGCTGGTGCTGGCGGCCGTCGCGACGCTCGCCTGTCTCATCCCCGCGCGCCGAGCGACGAAAGTAGACCCGATGGTCGCGCTCCGTTACGAGTAAGAGTGGGAGTCGAAGCGGAATGGCGTTTGCAGTTGTGGGTCGTGTATTCGGCGGGAGGGATTGTTTCGGTTGAGCGGTTCGGGGTGAAACGTCGGGTTTGAGATTTCAAATTCACGATTCGTGATTTGAGGTTTCAAATCACGAACGTTTGTCTCGAATTCTGAATCCCGAAACCGAGACTCCGCAGTCCCAAATCCGCGACCCGCCGGTGCCGCATTCCGCTTCCGTCTTTCGAGGTGCTCTTACGATGGGAAACTTTTTTCAAGACATACGCTACGGCTTCCGGATGCTCCTGAAGAGTCCGGGTTTTACGGCGGCGGCCGTCGTCGCGCTCGCCTTAGGCATCGGCGCGAACACCGCAATCTTCTCGGTCGTCAACTCGGTGCTCCTCCGCCCGTTCCCTTACGAAGACCCCGACCGCCTCGTCATCGTCTGGGAGACGAACCCGATGGCGAACGGCGAGACGATGCTGCGCAACGAGGCCTCGCCCGCCAACTGGCTCGACTGGAAGCGCGAGACGACCGCGTTCGAGGAGTTCGGCGCGTTCAACTGGAACACCTACAACCTGACGGGGACGGACGCGCCCGAGCACATCGTCGGCAACCCCACCTCGGCCGGCATCTTCGCCGCGCTCAAAGTCAAACCTCTGCACGGCCGCGTCATCCTCCCCGAAGACGATCAGGAGGGCGCGCCGCGCGTCGTCGTCTTAAGTCACGGCCTCTGGCAGCGACGCTTCGGCGGCGACCCCTCGGTCGTCGGCCAGCAGATTACTCTTAACAACAACAGCCACACGGTCGTCGGCGTGATGCCGCAGGGGTTCGAGTTCCCTTCGGCGTTTTCGCACCTCTGGACGCCGCTCGCGCTCACGCAGCGCGCGCAGGCGCGGCGCGGCGCGCACTACCTCTACACGCGCGCGCGTCTGAAGCCCGGCGTCTCAATCGGACAGGCGCAGGCCGAGCTTTCGGCCATCGCCGCGCGACTCGAACAGCAGTACCCGGACACCAACGCGCAGCGCGGCATCCGCGTCGTCTCGCTCAACGAGGACTCGGTCGAGACGACGAAGCCGTTGCTGCTGTTGATGCTCGCGGCCGTCGGCTTCGTCCTTCTCATCGCGTGCGCGAACGTCGCGAACCTGATGCTTGCGCGCGCGGCTTCGCGTCAACGCGAGATTGCGATTCGCACGGCCTTGGGCGCTTCGCGCTGGCGCGTGATGCGACAACTGCTGACGGAGAGCGTGCTGCTCTCGCTCGCGGGCGGGACGGGCGGCTTGCTGCTCGCGATGTGGGGCGTTGACATCCTGAAGGCCGGTGCGCCCGAGCCGATGACGAACTTCGTCTACGGCTGGAATCAAATCGGCTTGGACGCGCGCGTGCTGCTGTTTACGCTCGGCGTCTCGGTCGTCACAGGCATCGTCTTCGGACTCGCGCCCGCCTTGCAAGCCTCGAAGCCCGACATGAACGAATCTCTGAAGGAGGGCGAGCGCGGTTCGACGGGCGGACGCAACCGCCTGCGCTCGGCGCTCGTCGTCACGGAGGTCGCGCTCTCGCTCGTGCTGCTCGTCGGCGCGGGGCTGATGATTCGCAGCTTCCTGCGTCTGCTCGACGTGCATCCCGGCTTCGACGCGACGAACGTCGTGACGATGCACATGCAAGTGCCTTCGTCGCGCTACCGAAACGCGACCGAGGTGAGCGACTTCTACGCGCGCCTCGTCGGGCGATTGCGCGAGCAGCCGGGCGTCGAGTCGGCGGCCGTCGTCAACCTCCTGCCGATGAGCGGGAGCGGTGCGACGACGAGCTTCATCGTCGAGGGGCGGCCCGCGCCGCCCACCGGGCAAGAGCCGGAGGTCAACTACCGCACGTCCGCGCCCGGCTACTTCGGCGCGATGCGGATTCCCGTCGCGCGCGGGCGCGACTTCACTCCGGACGACCGGGCCGACACGACGCGCGTCGCCGTCGTCAACGAGACGTTCGCGCGACAGTTCTTCCCCGACGAAGACCCCGTCGGACGGCGTCTACTCGACCCGCCGCAGCCGAACGCGACGCCGCTCCCGCCGATGGAGATAGTCGGCGTCGTCGGCGACGTCAAACACTGGGGACTCGACGACAAGCCGACGCCCTTCCTCTACGTCCCGCACACGCAGGCGGGCGACAACTTCATGACGCTCGTCGTGCGCGCCGAGGGCGACCCGGCGTCGGTCATCCCCACGGTCAGGCGCGAGGTGCTCGCGCTCGACAAGGATCAGCCCGTCTTCGACATCAAGACGATGGAAGACCGCATCGCCGACATGAGCGCGCAGAAACGCATGCTCACCTATCTGCTGGGCGTGATGGCGGCGGTCGCGCTCGTCCTCGCAGGGATAGGCATCTACGGCGTCATCGCCTACACGGTGGCGCGGCGCACGCACGAGATAGGCATCCGCATGGCCCTCGGCGCACAACGCGGCGACATCATGCGGCTCGTCCTTCGTCAGGGGATGCTGATGACCATCATCGGCGTCGCCGTCGGCCTCGGCGGCGCGTACCTCGCGACGCGACTCCTCGACAAGATGCTCTACGGCGTGACGGCGACCGACCCGGCGACGTTCGTCGCGGTCTCGCTCGTCCTCGCGTCGGTCGCGCTCCTCGCCTGCCTCATCCCCGCGCGGCGCGCGATGAAGGTCGACCCGATGGTCGCGCTCCGCTACGAATGAAAGTCGGGACTCAAGACTCTTGAGAAGGGGGTTCGCGTTGATGTCTACGTTATGGCAGGACGTGCGCTACGGGGCGCGTGTGCTCTGGAAGAGTCCCGGCTTCACGTTGATGATTGTGTGCGCGCTCGCCTTAGGCATCGGCGCGAACACGGCCATCTTCTCGGTCGTCAACGCGGTGCTACTTCGTCCGCTGCCTTACGCGGGCGCGGACAGGCTCGTCTGGGTCGAGTCGCGCAACCCGCCCAAAGGCATCATGTCGAGCAACAGCTCGCCGCCCGACTTCGCCGACTGGCGCGCGCGCACGCAAACCTTCGAGGGGCTGGCCGCCTTCATCTCGGGCGGCGTCGTCCTGACGGGCGGCGACGACCCCGAGCGCGTCGCGACCGGCGCGGTGACGGCCAACTTCTTCGACGTCTTCGCCGCGCGCCCCGTCCACGGCCGCACCTTCTCGGCCGACGAGGACAAGCCCGGCGCTGAGCCGGTCGCCGTCTTAAGCCACGCCCTCTGGCAGAGACGCTTCGGCGGCGACCCGAACATAGTCGGCAGCAAGCTCTCGCTCAACGCGAAGCCCGTCACGGTCGTCGGCGTCATCGAGCCCGAGTTCGACTACCCGCGACAGGCCGCGCTCTGGGTCAACCTCGCCGTGGACGCGGCGGCCGAGCGGCGTGACAACCGCCACCTTCAAGTCATCGGCCGTTTGCGCGAGGGCGCGACCATCGAAGAGGCGCAGGCCGAACTGGACGTCGTCATGCGCGCCCTCGCCGCCGACAACTTCGAGACCAACGCCGGGTGGGACGTGCGGCTCGTCGGCTTGCAGGAGCAGATAGTCGGCGGCATACGGCCCGCGCTCGTGCTCCTGCTCGGCGCAGTCGGCTTCGTCCTTTTAATCACCTGCGCCAACGTCGCGAACCTTCTGCTCGCGCGCGCCGCGTCGCGTCGACGTGAGATTGCCGTGCGCGCTGCGCTCGGCGCGTCGCGCTCGCGCATCACGCGCCAACTGCTGACCGAGAGCATGCTGCTCTCACTCATCGGCGGCGCGCTCGGGCTTCTGCTGAGCGTGTGGCTGACGGAGTTGCTCGTCGCGTTGAGTCCCGCGAACGCGCCGCGCTTCGACGAGATTGCGATTGACCCGCGCGTGCTCCTGTTCACGCTCGGCGTGACGTGCGCCGTCGGCGTCGCGTTCGGACTCGCGCCCGCGTGGCAGACTTCGCGCGTCGACCTGACCGAGTCGCTCAAGGAGGGCGCGCACGGCGCGGCCGAAGGGTGGCGGCGCAACCGCCTGCGCCGACTCCTCGTCGTCTCCGAGGTCGCGCTCTCGCTCGTGCTTTTGGTCGGCGCGGGTTTGATGATTCGCAGCTTCATGCGCCTCGGCGAAGTCGAGCCGGGCTTCGACCCGTCGCACGTCCTGACGGCGCGCGTGGGCCTGCCCGCCACGAAGTTTCCTGACCCGCGACAGAGGGCGGAGTTCTTCAAGCGTCTGAACGAGAAGCTTGAGACGCTGCCGGGCGTCGAGGCGGCGGGCGCGACCTTGAGCCTGCCACTTCGCGGCAGCAACTACTCCGTCGGGCGCGGCTTCATCCCCGAAGGGCGGCCGCAGACGCCGGACGAATCGATTAACGCCTCTTACGTCGTCGTCGCGGGCGAGTACTTCCGCGCGATGCGCATCCCGCTCAAGGCGGGACGGCTCTTCGACGAGCGCGACGACGCCGAAGGCGCGACGCACGTCGCCATCATCAGCGAGACGACGGCGCGGCGGCACTTCGCGGGGCAAGACCCCGTCGGGCGCAAGCTTCATTTATGGCGCGACTCGAAAGTGCCGAACGAAATCGTCGGCGTCGTCGGCGACACGAAGACGCAAGGGCTGGAGGGCGACTTCGGCGCGCAAGTCTACGTGCCTTACGCGCAGGACACGGGATGGAGCGCGCTCTCTCTGACCGTGCGCACGTCGGTCGAGCCGACATCGCTCGCGCCCGCGCTGCGCGACGCCGTCCGCTCGCTCGACCGAGAGCTTCCGGCCTACGACGTGAAGACGATGGACGACGTCGTCGCAAGCTCGGTCGCCGACCGTCGCGCCTCGACGCTCTTGCTCAGCGTGTTCGCGGGCGTGGCCGTGCTCGTCGCTGGCCTCGGCATCTACGGCGTCATCAGTTACTCGGTGGCGCAGCGCACGCACGAGATAGGGATTCGCATGGCCTTGGGCGCGCAGGGAAGAGACGTGTTCTCTTTGGTCGTCGGGCAAGGGCTTTCGCTCGTCGCGGTCGGCGTCGTGGTGGGCGTCGGCGCGGCGCTCCTGCTCACGCACTTGATGAGAAGCATGCTGTACGGCGTCTCGGCGACAGACCCGTGGACGTTCGCGGGCGTGGCCGCCGTGCTCGTCGGCGTCGCGCTCCTCGCCTGTGTCGTCCCGGCGCGACGCGCGACGCGGGTCGACCCGGTCATCGCGCTCCGTTACGAATGAAGGTCGGAGAAGGGAAGGGAGTCGTTATGAAAACCGTTCGGGTGTCGATAAGAGCCTCGATTTGGTCGGGCGTGCTGGCGGCAACTCTGTCGTGCGTCGCGGCCGCCACGCCGCACGCGCGCGCGGTCTCCACCGAATGGGACGCCGCCACAAACGACGCGCATGGCGCGTCAACACAAAACGCGCAGCGACAAGACGCGACGACGCAAGGCGCGATGATGCAAGCCTCGACGACTCAAGGCTCGACGACGCAAGGCGCGAGCGCGGAGGTGCGCGAGCTTCTGGGCGCGCTCGGCTCGGCGGACGCGACGACGCGCGCGCGCGCCGCGCACGAACTCGGCCGTCTGAAGTCGGGCGCGGCCGCCGCCATCCCCGCACTCGTCGAACTCATCGGCGACGCAGCCGTCGTAGACCCTTCCGCGTACCGCAAGGAGGGGCGCTGGCAAGTCCCCAACGACTACACGGTCGGCAAGGAGGCCGCTTCCACGCTCGCGAACATCGGCGAGCAGGCGGTCACGCCGCTCATCGCCGCGCTCGGCGACGCGCGTGCGGAAGCGCGCACCAACGCCGCGTGGGCCTTGGGCGCAATCGGCGACCGGCGCGCGGTCGACCCGCTCACCGCGTCGCTCAAGGACGCCGCGCCGCGCGTGCGCGAGCAGGCGGCGTGGGCCTTGGGCGCGCTCGGCGAACGGCGCGCGTCCGCGCCGCTCGGTGAGGCTTTGAAGGACGCGACGCCGGGTGTGCGCGCGGTGGCGGCGTGGGCGCTCGGCGCGTTGGGCGCGGGCGACGCCGTGCCCGCGCTCGTCGAGGCACTAAAGGACACGGACGAAGATGCGCGCACGCAGGTCGCTTGGGCGCTCGGCGCGATAGGCGACCGGCGCGCGACCGAAGGTCTCGGCGCGGCGCTCTCGGACGCGAGTACGCAGGTGCAGGCGCAAGCCGCGTGGGCCTTGGGCGCAATCGGCGACCCCGGCGCGACGATGCAGCTCGCCGCCGCCGTGAAGTTGGGCGCGGACGCGAACGCGCGGACGCAGGCCGCTTGGGCTTTGGGCGCAATCGGCGACAAGCGCGGCGTGCCCGCGCTCGTCGAGGCGCTAAAGGACGAGGACGCGGGCGTGCGCGAGCAGGCCGCGTGGGCCTTGGGCGCGATAGGCGACCGGCGCGCGGCCGACGCCCTGCGCGCCGCGACGAAGGACAAGGACGAGAAAGTCCGCCATCAAGCGGCGTGGGCCTTGGGCGTGCTGTAGTAAGAACGGCGACGAAAAGAACGAGCGACGAAAGTACGAGCGACGGAGGATGAGGGGATGAACACACTCTGGCAGGATGTGCGGTACGCGGCGCGTGTGCTGTGGAAGAGTCCGGGCTTTACTCTGGTCGCGGTCGTCGCGCTCGCCTTAGGCATCGGCGCGAACACCGCCATCTTCTCGGTCGTCCACGCCTTGATGCTGCGCGCGCTTCCGTTCGCGGACTCGGAGCGGCTCGTCATGATGTGGGAGTTCAACCGCCCGCGCGAACAGCGCCAGAACGTCGTCGCGCCCGCCAACTTCCTCGACTGGCGCGAGCAGGCCAACACGTTCGAGGGCATGGCGGCGTTCGTCGACGGCAACGTGAACCTGACGGGCGACGCCGACCCCGTCGAGATACCGAGCCAGTACGTGACGCCGAACCTCTTCCCTCTGCTCGGCGTCGAGCCGCTGCTGGGTCGCGGCCTGACGGACGAGGACGCCACGCCCGACGCTGAGAACGTAGTGCTGCTCAGTTACGCGACGTGGCAGAGTCGGTTCGGCGGCGACCCTTCGGTCGTCGGCAAGACGATGACGCTCAACAGCGAGCCGGCGACCATCATCGGGGTGATGCCCGCAGACTTCCACTGGTTCATCAAGAAGAGCTCGAACACCGGCAAGCCGCCCGAGGTGTGGGGGCCAATCGGATTCACGGAGCAGAGCCGCGTCAGGCGCGGGCGTTTCCTGACGGTGGTCGCGCGCATCCGGCCCGGCATCACGCGCGAGCAGGCGCAGGCCGAGATGGACGCTCTGGCCGCGCGCTACGAGCAGGACTACCCGGACTTCAACAAGGGCTGGGGCGTCGAACTCGTCCCCTTGCGCGAGCAGTTCACCGGCGAGATAGGGCGCGCGCTCTGGGTCTTGCTCGGCGCGGTCGGATTCCTGCTCCTCATCGCGTGCGCCAACGTCGCGAACCTTTTGCTCGCGCGCGCCGCCTCGCGCCGACGCGAGATAGCCATCCGCACGGCCGTCGGCGCGAGTCGCTGGCGCATCGTGCGGCAGCTTCTGACCGAGAGCGTGCTGCTCGCCGTCGTCGGCGGCGGGCTGGGTCTTTTGCTAGCGTGGTGGGGCGTCGAGGTGCTCGTCGCGCTCAGCCCGCGCAACCTCGCGGACTTCAAAGACGTGAGTCTCAACCTGCCCGTGCTCCTCTTCACGTTCGGCGTCTCCATCCTGACCGGCATCATCTTCGGACTCGCGCCGGCCTTCGAGTCGACGCGCCTGAACACGAACGAGGCGCTCAAGGAGGGCGGCAAGGGGATGACGGGCGGGCGCGGCAGCCGTCGCTTGCGCGGCGCGTTCGTCGTCGCCGAGGTGGCGCTGGCGTTGATGCTACTTGTCGGCGCGGGGCTGATGGCGCGGAGCTTCATGCGCCTGCAAAGCGTCGACCCCGGATTCCGCGCCGAGAACGTCCTGACGATGCGTCTGACGCTTCCCGCGAGCAAGTACCGCGAGGAGCCGAAGCGGACGGCCTTCTACAAGGAGGCGGTGGCGCGCATCGGCGCGCTGCCCGGCGTCGAGTCGGCCGGGGCGGTCACGTACCTGCCTTTCTCCGGCCCCGGTTCGGCGACGCGCTTCACGGTCGTCGACCGCCCGCCGCCGCCGCCCGAGCAGAGCATGACGACGGACGTCCGGCTCTCCGACGCGAACTACTTCCGCACGATGGGCATCCCGCTGTTGCGCGGCCGCAACTTCAACGAGTCGGAGCAGACCGAGGCGCGCCGCGTCGTCCTCATCAGCGAGTCGCTCGCGCGCAAATACTTTCCCGGCGAAGACCCTCTGGGCAAGAGCCTCGTCATCAATATGAGGGCCACGCCGACGCCGACCGAGATTATCGGCATCGTCGGCGACGTGCGTCACACGAGCCTCGACGCGGAAGTGCGGCCGACCGTCTACTGGCCGCACCCGGAGCTGCCGCTGACGGTGATGACCGTCGTCGCGCGCACCAAAGGCGACCCGCTCGCTTTGGCCTCGGCCGCGCAACGCGAGGTGCAGGCCATCGACCCGCAACAGCCCGTCGCCGACGTGCGCACGATGGAGCAATGGCTCGCGCAGTCGACCGAGCGCGCGCGCTTTAGCGCCCTCCTGCTCGTCGTCTTCTCCTGCATCGCGCTCATGCTCGCGGCCGTCGGCACATACGGCGTGATGAACTACTCGGTCACGCAAAGGACGCACGAGATAGGGGTGCGCATGGCTCTGGGCGCGCGCGGCCGCGACGTGCTGCGGATGGTCGTCGGCGGCGGGATGCTGCTCACGCTCATCGGCGTCGTGTTGGGACTGGGGGCGGCGTTCGCTTTGACGCGCGTGTTGGAGAGTCTGCTCTACGGCGTGACGGCGACCGACCCCGCGACTTTCGGCGCGGTCGCCGCGCTGCTCCTCGTCATCGGCTTTTTGGCCTGCTACGTCCCCGCGCGCCGCGCCGCGCGAGTCGACCCGATGGTCGCGCTTCGCTACGAGTGAGGCGGGCGCGTGCGAGGGCGTGCGTTGAAAGCGGAGGGCTTATGGACAACCTTCTTCACGACCTCAGATTCGCCGCGAGGATGCTCTGGAAGCAGCGCGTCATGACGGCCGTCGCGGTCGCGGCGCTCGCTTTAGGCATCGGCGCGAAC
>DASUNL010000168.1:0-7220 GCA_036277175.1 Pyrinomonadaceae bacterium
CGCAAACCATTCGTTTGCGACGCCCACGCTCTTTGTCACGCTACCGCGAGCGTTGTACTAGCGACTACTTCCCTCCGCCGCCGACGACGGGCGCTTCCTGTCCGTCGCGACGCTCCCAGAAGAAGGGCGGGCGCGGGCGGCGCTCGGGGTAGATTTCGTCCATGTTGTCGGTCGTGTAGAGCACGCCGTTAATCATCACGTGCGAGATGGTCTTCGTGTTCGTGATGTCTTCGAGCGGGTTGCGCTCGGTAATCATCAGGTCGGCGAGCTTGCCCGGCTCGATTGAGCCGAGGTCGTCGTCAAGACCCAAATACTGCGCGCCCGCAATCGTCGCCGCGCGCAGGGCCTCCATCGGCGTCATCCCGCCCTGCTGAAGCATCCAAAGCTCCCAGTGCGCGCCGAGACCCTGAAGCTGGCCGTGCGCGCCGAGTTGGACGCGGCCGCCCGCGCGCAGGACGTCCTTGGCCTGACGCGCGATGTCGATGTGGTAGAAGTCGTCGTCGGGCTGCATCATGCGCCGGCGCGCGCGCGAGTCGAGGACGCGGCGCGGCGTGAAGTGCAGGAGCTTCGCGTCCTCCCAGACGTTCGTCTTCTGATACCAGTAGTTCTCGCCCATCACCGACCCGTAGGTGACGATGAGCGTCGGCGTGTAGCCCGTCTTGCTTCTGGCGAACAAGGTCAGCGCGTCCTTGTAGAGCGGGGCGATGGGGACGTTGTGCTCGACGCCTGTGTGGCCGTCGAGGATGTGCGTCATGTTGTAGAAGTAGGCCGAGCCGCCTTCGGGGACGACCATCATGCCGAGGTCGCGCGCCGCCTGAATGATGCGCTGGCGGTTGTCGCGCCGCAGGTGGTTGTAGCTCTTGACGGAGAACGCGCCGACGGCCTTCATGCGCGAGACGTGGTGGCGCGCGTCGTCGTAAGAGGTGACGGGCGACTTCTCGATGTTCTCCGCGCCGTAGAGGATGTAGCCGGTCGAGAAGACGCGCGGGCCGACCATCACTCCGGCCTTGACCATCTCCGACTGCGAGAAGACCATCTGCGTCGCGGCCGACGGGTCGTGCGTCGTCGTCACGCCGTAGGCGAGGTTGGCCCAGTAGGGCCACTGCCGTTCGGGGTTGATGTCGAGCGTGTTGTAGCCCATGTGCGCGTGGACGTCGATGATGCCCGGCGTGATGGTCTTGCCGCGCATGTCTATCTGCCGCGCGTCGGCCGGAATCGCGACGCGCGCGCCGACGGCCTCGATGCGGTTGTCCTTGATGACGATTGTGCCGCGCTCGATGACTTCGTCGCCCTTCATCGTCACGATGCGCGCGTTCGTCAGGGCGACGCGGCCGCGCGGCCGCGCCGTCTCGAACTCGAAGCCGATGCGCGTCGTGCGCGGCTCGGCCGGTTTTTCGTCCTTGGCGAGTTGGCGCTGGATGTTCTCGATGGTCTGCTCGTGGAAGTTCTCGCCGAGCGTCCACTGCACCGACTTCGAGTCCGCGGCCCACGTCAGCCAGTCGCCGGACTGGGTGGCGAAGGGCTTGACGGGCACGGCCGTCTCGGTCGCGCTCAGGCGCACCACCTTGCCCGTCTTCGGGAACGGCGCGACGTAGAGCTTGTGCAGCTCCTTGAAGGCGACCCAACTGTGGTCGGGCGAAGGGATGATTTCGGAGATGTACGGCCCTTCGACGTGGCGCTTGTAGTCGTCGCCGTCGAGCTTGACGCTCGAAAGGTATGTGATGAACTGGACGGGCGCGGTCGGCCCGCCGCCGGGGCCCCCGCCCGGCTCCATGAAGTAGATGCGCTCGCCCGCCGGGTCGAACGTGAGAACGGGCATGCGCGCGTTCGGGCCGCGCGTCTGCAAGTCCATCACGTAGTTGTGGCGCGAGCCGTCCCAGTAGTAAATCTCAAACTGCGACTCGCTCGCCAAGTCCTCTTCGTGATAGACGCTACCGCGACCCTTGAGGTAAGCAATCATCCGCCCGTCGGGCGAGAAGACGGGGTTGGCGTACTGGTCGCCGACGGTCGTAATCTTCCGCGCGTTCGAGCCGTCCGAGTTCGCGACCCAGACCGCGCCCTTTTCGGCGTCGTTCCAAGTGACGAAGGTTATCCGTGAGCCGTCGGGGCTCAGGTTGGGCGCGTATTCGAGGCTGTTGGTGTTGAGGAGCTTGCGCGGCTCGGCGTCGCCGTCGCGGACGTAGATTTTGCCGAGCGCGTTGTAGACGACGCGGTTGCCGTTGCGCTTAGCCCAGCGCAGGAGTCGCGTGCGTTCGCGGTCGGGCGCGACCTTCTGTTTGAAGCGCAGGGCCTCGGTAATCTTCTGCGAGACGTGCGCGGTGAAAGGAATCGGCGTCGCCTGTTTGGTGTCGACGCCGACGCGGACGATTTTGCCCATCGCCGTGATAACGATTGACTTGCCGTCGGGCGTCCAGTCGTAGCCCGGATACGTGCCGAAGATGGCCCAAGCCTCCTGCTGGTCGCGCGACAGCCCGTCGTAAATCGGCCACTCGCGCCCCGACTCCAACTCGCGCAAGTAAAGCACCGACTTCAAACCGACGCGGCGGATGAAAGACAGATACTTGCCGTCGGGCGAAACTTGCGGGCGCACAGACCCGCCCTCGGCGCGTATGAAGACGGCGCGGCGGCCCTTCTGCAAGTCGTAACGCTCGATCCAGTAGATTTGGTCGTAGACGTTCTTGTTGTAGTCGAACGCGGTCGAGGCGACGAAGTAGACGAAGCGCCCTTTCGGGTCGACGACCGGCTCGCCGATGTTGGCCGTCCAGTTCGGACGCTCCGTCAGTTGCACGCCCTTGCCGCCGCCGCCCATGTGGTACATCCAGATTTCGCCCGCGCCCATCGAGCGCGCGTCGACGAAGTGTTTGCGGACGACGATGTACTGCCCGTCGGGCGACCACGCGGGACTGTTGACGAGACGCTGCGTCTCCTTCGTCACCTGACGGCGGTTCTTCCCTTCCGTGTCCATCACCCAGATGTTGTCGCCGCCGTCGCGGTCGGACGTAAACGCGATGAGCTTGCCGTCGGGCGAGTAGCGCGGCTGCGCCTCCCAAGACGTGCCGCCCGAGAGCAGTTGCGCGCTGCCGCCCGTGATGGGCATTTGATAGATGTCGCCGAGCAGGTCGAAGACGACGCTTCGGCCGTCGGGCGACACGTCGACGCTCATCCAAGTCCCCTCGTCGGTGTCGAACTCGACCGTCGTGGTCGGCCCGTGCTCGGCCTCGACGTCCCAAGGCTCGGGTTTCTTGGCCGCGTCCTGCAACTGCTCGATGCGCTTCTGCGCGTCCTGCAACTGTCGTTCGGACGGCGCGGGCGTAGGACTCGGTGCGGGCGTCGGCTGCGGCGTCGGCGGGTCTTGCAGGGGCAGCCCTTGCGCCGCGAGCGCGAGGGCGACGATGAGGAAACAGACGGATAGTAGTCTTCGGGTCACGGCTTCACCTCTTCTTCGGACAGACTTTTGTTTCGCTTCGGCGACGGACTTGGGATTTCGTTTCGGGTGCGCGGGCGTCGGACGGACGGCCCGCTTTGAGACTTTGCTTAGACAGAATTATACGGAGCGCGGGCGCGTTTGTTTCTCAAACCCTCGTCCAGATTTCGCGACGCGCGTACGCGAATTTCGACGCCCCGCGTCGGACAATCTCGACGCCTCGCCGCGACCCGGCGCACGCGACTCGGCGCACGCGGGGCGCGTCATTCCGGCTCGCCCGCGTGGTGGTCTTCAAAGCTGTAGGCCGGGCCGCAGACGAGGAGAATCTTCATCGGCGCGGAGCCCGTGTTGCGGAGCGTGTGCGCCGCGCCGCGCGGGATGTAGACGGCGTCTCCGGCCGCGACCTCGCGCGTCTCTCCCGCCACGGTCATCAGTCCCACGCCCGCGACGACGTAGTAAATCTCCTCCGTCCGCCTGTGAAAGTGGCGGCCCACCTCCGCGCCCACGGGCAAGGTTTCCTCGGCGAGACTGCAAAGCTCGACCGGCGCGGTCGTCCTATCAACCAGCGGGCGTATCTCCGACCCGTGCGGGGTGTGCAAGACAGAAGCCGACTCGCGTTTGACGACGATCATAAAAGGGCTTTCCAGACTTCCGGGTTCACATTCACTTGGGTCGGAGCGAAGGGAGCACTCTTTTTTGCCGCAAGCGAGCGCGCCTGTCAAGCGCCCCGCGCTGTAAAACGTTCCGCCGTTGTGTTATTAAATCGTCCACCCTAGCCCACCCGAACAACTCGCAGAATCCAACAGGAGTAGTCATGCTCAAATACGAGTACGGGAACGTGAGCGAGGGCGTCGTGCTGAGTGCTTATCTCGCGGCAGGGTTCGTCGTCAGTGTACCTTTCGGGACGGGAGCGAGCTACGACTTGGTCGTCGATGCCGGCTTTCGCTTATTCAAGATTCAAGTTAAGACGGCGTGGGTGAGTCGCGGGTGCGTAACCTATAAAAGTCAGCGCCGGCAACCCGGCGCGGGTCTCACCAGACGGCCGTACAGGAATGACGAAGTTGACTATTTCGCCGTCTACTGTCCCGCGAACGGAGCTTTATACGCCGTTCCGGCTGAAAACCATGGCTCCGCGGGCAGACTGAGATTCGACCCGGTCAGGAACGGCCAGAAGAAACACGTGCGGTGGGCGGCCGATTACAGTTGGGAACGTCACGTCGCGGAGTTAAAAAGCGAATGCGCCTGGCACGACTCGAACGTGCGGCCCCCTGCTCCGGAGGCAGGTGCTCTATCCACTGAGCTACAGGCGCGTGAGAGTGATTTTCGCATAGGAGTTACTGATGCGCAAAACGGCGCGCCGTCGGCGAAATGATTTTCCCCTGCGGCGACTGGCGAACTCTCGCCCGAGTGTCTATCATCAGAACAGCTTGCGGACTTACTCCCATCAAACAATTTCGTGTCGGCCCAGAAGGGCCGGAGGGTTCATGCGAAGGTTACTCTTAATCGTCATCATCGCGGCGGGCGCATCTTGGCCGCCGCTCCCGTCCGCCGGCGCGCGCGCGGGCGACGACTCTCAAGCGGCCGCCGCGACCGCCGCCGCCGCGACGGGCGCGACGCTCGCCCCCGCCATCAAGGAGGCCGAGCGCATCACGCAGGCCGGGCTGAAGGAAGATTTACTCGTCGTCGCCGACGACCGGATGGGCGGGCGCGACACGCCCTCGCCCGGCCTCGACGCCGCCGCCAAGTTCATCGCCGACCGCCTCGCCAAACTCAAGCTCCACCCCGGCGGCGACGACGGTACTTACTTCCAGAACGTCACGCTGCGCAGCACGCAGGTCGACACCGCGCGGACGCGCGCCGACCTCTCGGGCCGCCAGTTCCGTTACGGCTCGGACTTCATCCCCAGCTCTTACGTGAGCGGCGAGGCGTCCGCGCCGCTCGTCTACGTCGGCCACGGCTGGGTCGTCAAGCCAAAAAACATCAACGCCTACGAAGGCCTCGACGTCCGCGACAAGATTATGATCGTCGCCGGCAGCTCCTCCGCGCTCCCGAAGGGGCTGACGCTCGAAGAGGTGCGGACGATGAAGGCGAGCGACTGGGAGAGCCCCGTCAGCTACGCGCAGCGCAACGGCGCGCGCGGCCTCGTCTTCGTCCCGCGCGATTTCGACCGCGCGTGGCGGCGCGGCCTGCGCTCGGTCGGCCGCTCGTCCTATCAGGTCGAGCGTTTCATTGACGAGGAGCGCACCGACAACAAGGGTTTCGATAACAGCCTCCCGTCCATCCTCCCTTCGGCCGCGATGCTCGATGCCATCTTCGCCGGCGAGCCGCGCAAGGGCGAGGAGATTCTGCGCGCCTCGGTCGCGGGCGAACCCTTGAAGGGCTTCGCGCTCGATGCGTCGAAGCGCCTCAGCTTCTCGACCCAGCTCCAGTCGACGACGGCCAAGACGCAGAACGTCGTCGGCATCGTCGAGGGCTCCGACCGCGAGCTGCGCAAGGAGTACGTCGCCGTCAGCGCGCACTACGACCACGTCGGGTCGGAGGCGAGCGGCGGCGGCTGCCGACCCAAGGACGGCGACACGATTTGTAACGGCGCGGACGACGACGGGTCGGGGACGGTCGCGCTGCTCTCGATGGCCGCCGCGTTTAGCGAAGGACGAAGGCCGCGCCGCTCCGTTCTCTTCATCTGGCACATGGGCGAGGAGAAGGGGCTGATGGGCTCGGAGTACTTCACGAAGTACCCGACCGTGCCCATCGAGAAGATCGTCGCCCTACTCAACATCGACATGATCGGCCGCAGCCGCCCGGCCGCGAACGAAGACGTGCGCAACAAGATGCTGACCGGCCCCGACGAGATTTACGTCGTCGGCTCGCGCGTGCTGAGCACGGAGTTGGGCGAACTCAACGACCGCGTCAACCGCTCGTATCTCAACCTCAAATACAACTACCACTACGACAAGCCGAACGACCCCGAGCAGCTGTGGACGCGCAGCGACCACTTCAACTACGCCCTGCAAGGCATCCCCATCGTCTTCTTCTTCGACGGCGTCCACGAGGACTACCACAAGCCTTCAGACACGCCCGAGAAGATCGACTACCGGAAGCTTGAGCGTGTGACGCGCACCATCTTCGTCCTCGCCTCGGAGGTCGCCAACGCGCCGCGCCGCCCCGTCGTCGACAAGGACCTCCCCGACGACATGAAGGAGAGGTAAGGAGAGACAAGCAGAGACGAGTCTCACGCATTTGACACGTCGCCCACGCCACGTATAATTTTTTCACACGCGGGCCGGTAGCTCAGTTGGTAGAGCAGCTGACTCTTAATCAGCGGGTCACAGGTTCGATCCCTGTCCGGCTCATCATTATTTCCGATGGAGGGCGTCTTCCGCAGACGCTCTTTTCTTTTTATCGCGCGACTGTTCCCGATGGTGGGCGGGCGAAGTCGGATAGTGACGCGGCGAGGACTTCGAGACTTTAGGCGCGGGCGTCGGCGTCGAGCTTGCGCTGGCGGAAGAGGAGGAAGAGGGGGAAGGCTAGGGAGACGCCGACGAGAAGGGTGCAGAGCAGGTAGACCCAGAGGCGTCGCATCCCGCGCCGTCGTCCCTCCGTGTAGACGAAGAGGAGGAGCACGAGGGCCGAGACGATGACGTCTGTGCCGAAGAAGGCGGAGACGTTCGTCTGGAAGAGCGGGCGGAAGAAGAGCGGAAGGTCCGCCCCGTGCGCCGCGAGGAAGGGGGCGAAGCACGCGAGCGGGAGGGCGGTGCCCGTGACGGCCGCCGCAAGGTAGAGCCACTGCATCTCG
>DASUNL010000169.1:0-6678 GCA_036277175.1 Pyrinomonadaceae bacterium
ACGGCACCGACACCGCCCAGGCATTTCTGAACCTTGCGCTCGCGCTGGGGCTCGTCGGGCGGCCGTTCTCCGGTTACGGCACCATCACCGGGCAGGGCAATGGGCAGGGCGGGCGCGAGCACGGGCAGAAGGCCGACCAACTGCCGGGTCAGCGTTCAATCACAAACCCCGAGCACCGCAAGTACGTCTGCGGCGTGTGGGACTTGCCCGAAGAGGAGTTGCCCGAGGCGGGCGTCTCGGTCGTCGAGATGTTCCAGAAGATGCGCGAGGGCGAGATACGCAGCTTGCTCTCCATCTGCAACAACGTGATGGTGAGCTTGCCCGACATCAATCAGGTGCGCCGCTCGCTCGAAGGCTTGGACTTCTACGTCTGCATAGACTTCTTCATGTCGGAGGGCGCGCGCTACGCCGACGTGGTTCTGCCGGGCACGACGTGGGCCGAGGACGAGGGCGTGACGGCCAACAGCGAGGGGCGCGTCGTCAAAATCAACAAGGCCGCGCAGCTGCCCGGCGAGGCGCGCGAGGATTGGTGGATAGTTCAGGAGATTGCGCGACGCATGGGGCGCGGGAAGTATTTTCCGTTCAACTCGCCGCGCGAGATTTTCGACGAGCTGCGCGTCGCCTCGCGCGGCGGCAACGCCGACTACTACGGCATCACCTACGAGAAGATTGAGCGGCAGAACGGCGTCTTCTGGCCGTGCCCCACGGAAGAGCATCCGGGCACGCCGCGACTCTTTGAAGAACGCTTCCAACACCCTGACGGGCGCGCGCGCTTTCACGCCGTCGAGTTCAACCCGCCCGATGAAGTCCCAGACGAAGAGTACCCTTTGATTCTGACGAGCGGGCGCGTCGTCTATCAATACCTTTCGGGCAACCAGACGCGGCGCATCGGCTTTCTCGTCCAGCAATGCCCCGAGCCTTACGTCGAGATTCACCCGGAGACGGCCGCGCGTCTGAAAGTCTCGGACGGCGAGCGCGTCCGCGTCGTCTCGCGGCGCGGCGAGGGCGTCTTCCCCGTCCTCGTCGTGCGCACCATACGGCCCGACACCATCTTCATCCCCTACCACTGGGGCGAGCAGTTGGCCGTGAACCAGTTGACGAACCCGGCGCTCGACCCGACGTCGAAGATTCCGGAGTACAAGGCGTGCGCGGCGCGCGTCGAGAAGATTCACGCGCGCGAGTTGCCCATCCTCGGCAGGCAAAGAAAGGGGGCTGAACGCAGCTCCGTCACGCGCCTCGGCGACGGGGCGAATTGAGCGTTCGGCGGTCAGCTTTCGGCTTTCAGCCAAACCTTCTACCCGAAGGTTCGAGTTGAAAGACGAGACGGGCCGCGGACGAAAGACAAAAGCTGAGTGCTGAAAGCTGAAAGCTGAGAGCTTCTTATGGAAGAGACGATGTTCATTGACCCGCAGCGGTGCATCGGCTGCCGCTCGTGTGTGGCCGCGTGCCGCGAGTGCGGGACGCACAAGGGCTATTCGATGATCTTCGTGGACTACCTCGACCGCTCGGAGACGACGGCGACTATCCCGACGGTCTGCATGCACTGCAACGAGCCGACCTGCGCGCTCGTCTGCCCGGCCGACGCCATCAAGATGTCGGAAGATGGCATCGTCATGTCGGCCTTAAAGCCCCGCTGCCTCGACTGCCGCAACTGCGTCAACGCCTGCCCGTTCGGCGTGCCGAAGTACAACACCGAGATGCACCTCCAGATGAAGTGCGACATGTGCTACGACCGCACGTCCGAAGGGTTGAAGCCGATGTGCGCGAGCGTCTGCCCGACGGGCGCGCTCTCGTTCGGCAAGTACGAGCAGATAGTGCCCTTGCGCCGCACGAAGCCGGTCAACGTCCACGTCTTCGGAAACCAACACGTCGAGACGAAGGTCTATCTGATGCTCCCGACCGACGCCGAAGAGGTGCGCGTCGACGGCTGCGGCGTCTTCGAGGGGCGGCTCGGGCTTGAGGGGCAGCAGAATGAAACGGGCGAGTCTTGGATTGACACACAGGTGGAGGAGTCGGACAAGAGCAATGAGTTCTGAGAACGCCAGCAACGAGTTCACGGTCTTCCCGCCGGGCGACGGCGCGCAGACCGACGCCCATTCTGACGAAAGTGACGTGCGTCGCGCCGTCGCGCCGCACCAGCGCGACTTCCCTTACGAGCGCGGCGAGGAGGCGCACGTCACGCGCCGCGAGTTCTGCAACTTCCTCGCGCTCACCTCGACGGCGCTCTTCGCGAGCGCCGCCGCCTTCGCCGGGAAGGCCGCGCTCGACTCGCGACAGACCGAGAGTTTTACGCCCGCGAAGATTGAAGGGGCTGAAACTCTCGCGCCCGGCTCGGCGCTCAACTTCCGCTACCCGAACGAGGACGACACGGCCATCCTCGTCCGCACCACCGACGGCGCGTATCACGCCTACGGGCAGAAGTGTACGCACCTCACCTGCCCCGTCTACTACGAGCGTCAACGCCAGCGGCTCGAATGCCCTTGCCACGAGGGCGGCTTCGACGTGCGGACGGGCAACGTTCTCTACGGCCCGCCGCCGCGCCCGCTCGACCAGATAGTTTTGGAGATGCGCGGCGCGGAGGTCTGGGCCGTCGGGAGAAAGGCGGGCGAGCATGAGCGTTCGGTTTAACTCGGGCGAGGACGCCGAGGCGCGCCGACGCGCGCGCGAGACGCAGACCCGACATCCCTTGGGCGAAGCGCAGGCGGGACGCAGGCGTTCGGGCAGCGGGCGGACGGCCGTCGAGCAGGCGCGCCTCGTCATGCTCGTGATGATTAACGTCGCGCAGCTCTGGATTCTCGCCGCGACGGTCGAGGCGGCGCTCGCGCGTAGTTACGGAGAGCTTCCGCCGCTCGTCGTCGCGTCGGGCGTCTGCTGGCTCATCTCGCTCTCCATCATCCTCTGGTGGCGTCCCGCCTCGCGCCGCCACACGAGCACCGGCTACATGCGCGAGAGGAGCAGATGAAGCGTCGCATCACGGCTTACGACAAAGACGACGAGGGCCACTGGCGCGCCGTCCTCGACTGCGGCCACCCGCAGCACGTCCGCCACGACCCGCCGCTCGTCACGCGCGAGTGGGTCTTGACCGAAGAGGGCCGCGCCTCGCGCCTCGGCGTGGAGCTCGACTGCAAGCGGTGCGACGAAGAGCTGGCAGATGAAGGCGACTGAACCGGGCCTGATAGGTAAAGCGGCGGCCGGGCTGTTCCCCGGCTACTTCGCCCTCGTGATGGCGACCGGCATCATCTCCATCGCCGCGCACCTCTTAGGCATGCGCCTCGCGGCGGCGGCGCTCCTCGTCGTCAACCTCGTCGCCTACCCCGTCCTCTGCGCGCTGCTCGTCGTCCGCCTCGTGCGTTTCTTCCCGCGCCTGCGCGCCGACATCACCGACCACACGCGCGGGCCGGGTTTCTTCACGACGGTCGCGGGGACTTGCGTCCTCGGCAGCCAGCTCATCATCGTCGCCGGGTGGCACGATGCGGCGGCCGTCATGTGGCTCGTCGGTCTCGTGCTCTGGGCGCTGGTCATGTACACCTTCTTCGCGGCCGTCACGGTGCGCGAGAACAAGCCGCCGCTGGAGACGGGGCTGAACGGCGCGTGGCTCATCGCGGCCGTGGCGACGCAGTCGGTCTCGGTGCTGGGGACGCTTCTGTCGGGCCACTTCGCCGAGTACCGCGAAGCTCTGCTCTTCTTCACGCTCTGCATGTACCTCGTGGGCTGCATGCTCTACCTGCTGCTCATCGTGCTCATCTTCTACCGGTTCACGTTCGTCAACCTGACTTCGGCCACGCTCACGCCGCCCTACTGGATTAACATGGGCGCGGTCGCCATCACGACCCTCGCCGGCGCGCGGCTGATTTTGGCCGCGCCGGAGTTGGGACTGCTCGGCGAGCTCGCGCCGTTCCTCAAAGGCTTCACGCTCTTCTTCTGGGCGGCCGGCACGTGGTGGATTCCGCTCCTCTTCATACTCGGCTTCTGGCGTCACATCTTCAAACGCTTCCCCGTCCGCTACGACCCGCAATACTGGGGGATGGTCTTCCCCCTCGGGATGTACACGGTCTGCACCCTCCAACTGTCGCGGGCAATCAACTTTGAGCCGCTGCTTCAAATACCACGTTACTTCGTCTACCTCGCGCTCGCGGCGTGGGTGGCGACTTTCGCCGGACTCGCGCACGCCCTGCTTCTCAGGCGCGGGGCGCGACTGAACTCAACGCTTGCCGCGCGCGTCGTTTTTGTAGACGACGCCGCCCTTCATCACGAAGACGACGCGGCGGACGGCCGTGATGTCTCGCAGAGGGTCGCCGTCGAGCGCGATGATGTCGGCCTCCATGCCGGGCGCGATTGAGCCTATCCGGTCGGACATGCCGAGCGCCTCCGCGCCGAGCGAGTTCGCCGAAACCAAGGCAGCCATCGCGTCCACGCCGCCCTCGCGCACGCGCAAGATGAACTCCTCGGCGTTGCGCCCGTGCGCTCCGGCCAGCGCGTCCGAACCGAAGACGAGTTTCAGCCCGCGCGTCTTCACCGCGCGCCGCATCATCTCCTGATACATCGGGATGATTCGCGCGATGGCCGGGAAAGACTCTTCGGGGAAGCCGGGCGTGCCGACAAACTTCTCCTTGTTCAAAAGGTAGTTCTCCATCACGAGACCGGCCTGCGCATCCAGATAAACTCCCCGCTCGGCCATCAACTTTAGGTCTTCGTCCGTCGCCAGCGTGCCGTGCTCGACCTGCGTGCAGCCGGCGAGCGTCGCGGCCCTGACCGCGTCCTTGTAGGCGTGGACGAGTGTGCGCAAGCCCTGCCGCTTCGCCTCGTCGCAGGCGGCTTCGAGTTGTTCCTGCGAGAGCACCATCTCGGGCCGACGGATGCTGTAGGCCGCGAAGATTTTAATGAGGTCAGCGCCCGCCTCCTTCTGCCGTCTGACGTAGGCGCGAATCTCTTCGGGCGTTCCGGTCTCCGCGCCGCGCCCCGTGAGCGGCTCGGCCGATGTCAGGATGCGCGGGCCGGGGAGCGCGCCGCGCGCGATGGCGTCGCGCAAAGGCAAGTCGGTCGGCGAGCCTACGCTCTGCACGGTCGTGAAGCCCGCCATCAAAGTCGCCCATGCGTTCGCGGCCGCGCGGTACGCGGCCTCCTGCGTCGTCTCTCCCGCGTCCGCGTTTTTGCCGTCGCGGCCGAAGCTCCAAGTGATGTGGACGTGCGCGTCAATCCAGCCGGGTAAGACCGTCAGTCCGCGCAGGTCGTAATCGACCGGCCCGGCCTTCGCATCGACGGCGACTATGTTCGAGCCTTCGACGACGACGCGCGTGTCGCGCAGGACGCGCCCGCGCCCGTCGAAGAGCGCGCTCGCGGCAATCACGACGCGCTTCGGGCGCGCGGGCGTTTGCGCCGAGACGTGCCGCGCCGACGCGCAGACGCCGTTGATGACGAGGGCGCATAGAATGAGCTTCGCGTATCGCATGCCGACTCCTCCGTCCGTTCGCCAAAGCATTCCCCTCTCTTACCACATCAAGCCGCCCGGCCGCCGGTTTTCTTTTTCGCGTCTCGAACTTTAAACTGCCCGCGATGATTTCAGTCTCGGAAGCCGTCAGCGTCGTGTTGGAGAAGTGCGAGCCTTTGCCGGTCGAGCCGGTGGCGCTAGAGGACGCGCTGGGTCGCGTGTTGGCCGAGGACGTTTCGGCGGACGGAGACTTGCCGCCGTTCGACCGCGCGCAGATGGACGGCTACGCGGTGCGCTCGGAGGACTTGGACGTTGTGCCCGCGCGCCTGCGCGTCGTGGGCGAGGCGGCGGCCGGTCGCGGTTGGCGCGGGACTCTGGGAGCGGGCGAGGCCGTGCGCATCATGACGGGCGCGCCGCTACCGTCGGGCGCGGACGGCGTGCAGCAGGTCGAGCTGACGCGCGAAACGGAAGACGGCTCGGAAGTTGAAATCCTGCGCGCGACCGCGCCGGGGCAGTTCTTCGTCCCGCGCGCGAGCGAGATTAAAAAGGGCGAGACGGTTCTCGGCGCGGGCGAAGAGGTGACAGCCGCGCGGATGGCGGCGTTGGCGTCGTTCGGCTACGCGCGCGTCGCGGTGCGTAGGCGTCCGCGCGTCGCGGTGCTGGCGACGGGGGAAGAGTTAGTCCCGGTCGGCGAGCGGCCCGGCCCCGACCAGATACGCGACTCGAACAGCTACTCGCTCGCGGCCTACGCCGCGCTCGCGGGCGCGGAGGTCGAACGGCTTCCCTTCGCGGGTGACGACACCGATGCGCTCGCGCGCTCGATTGCGGAGGCGGCCGCGCGCTCGGACGTACTCGTGCTCTCGGGCGGCGTCTCGATGGGACGCTACGATTTCACGAAGGCCGCGCTCCGTGCGCTCGGCGCAGAGATTTTTTTCGAGCGCGTGAGTTTGCGTCCCGGCAAGCCCACCGTCTTCGCGCGGCTCGCGGGCGACGGAAGACGCGCGCTCGTCTTCGGTCTGCCGGGAAATCCGGTCTCGGTCTCGGTCACCTTCAACCTGTTCGCGCGGACGGCGCTGCGCGCCTTGCAGGGCGCGCGGACGCCCGCGCTCGTCGAAGAGTCGGCGGTGCTCGGGCGCGGCGCGCGCGGCTCGTTGGAGCGCGCGAGTTACCTGCCCGCGCGTTTGACGACGGACGAAGAGGGTCGTCTCATCGCCGAGCCTTTGAAGTGGGGCGGCTCGTCCGACTTCGTC
>DASUNL010000170.1:0-2025 GCA_036277175.1 Pyrinomonadaceae bacterium
GACTGGAACGGGCGGGAGTTTTTAATCAAGGCTTACGACGGCGACGCATCGGGCAACAGGGAGAAGATAACCTCGGACGAGATGTGGGCCGCGCTGCGCGTCATCGAGCGCCAGTTTAACGACAAGGAGCGTTTCATACGCGACTGCTTCGACGCGCTCTTCAACCGGATGGGAGTCTTCGCGCACTATCTCAGAATCCGTCTCGTCGAACTCGACGACGTTATCTTCCCGTTCGACTACTACCTCTACGCCCTGAACAAGAACCGCGCCGTCTTCGACCGCTTCACCGAGAGCTACCACCCGCGCGCGGCCGAGTTCATCCGCAGCGTCGAGCGGCGCGTGCAGGAGTTGGAGGCGGAGGCGTCGGCGTCGGCGGCGCAGGACGCGGCGGTCGACGAGTCGCGGCCGGGACAGGCGGCCGAGCAGACGGCCGCGCCGGAACAGACGCCCGAGACGGTCGCGCCCGAACCGGCCTACTTCATGTTCGACTGCTGGCCGCGCCCGGAGCGTTACTTCTTCATGCTCGAAGACGCGCACCGCATCGAGGAGGCGCGCGCCATCCTCAACGAAGAGGTCGAGCTTTACATCAGGGGCAGCGTCGTCGAACACCCGGCCTATTACAACGAGCCTTGGGCGTTTCACGTCGCGCCGTCGTCCATCGCCTTCGGCGACGAGATGCCGGAGTTCGCCGAGCGGATTAACGAGTTGTGGGCGCGGCAGATGAATCAGCCGCCCGAGTTGCGCAAGTGCGTCCCGCGCCTGCTCGCGGAGATGCCGCCGCGCTGGTTCGCCGAGGAGCGCGCGAACTGGGAGCGCGACGAGGCGTAGCGCGGCGGCGGAAGTTTCAGGGAGGGAAGAATGAAGCTGAGCATTTTCGGTCTGGGTTACGTCGGGTGCGTCTCGGCGGCGTGCTTCGCGAAGGACGGGCACGAGGTCGTCGGCGTGGACGTGAACCCGACGAAGGTCGAAATCATCAACGAGGGGCGCAGCCCCATCGTCGAGGCGGGCGTCGGCGAGTTGATTGCCGACGGCGTGGCCGGAGGGCGTCTGCGCGCGACGACCGACTCGGCCGAGGCCGTCGCCGCGACAGACCTCTCGCTCGTCTGCGTCGGCACGCCTTCGCACGCGAACGGCAGCCTCGACCTCACCTACGTCAAGCGCGTCTGTCAGGAAATCGGCGCGGCGCTCGAACGAAAGAGCGCGCGGCACATCGTCGTCATCCGCAGCACGATGCTTCCGGGCACAATCGAGTCGGTCGTCACGCCGACGCTCGAAGTCTATTCGGGTAAGAAGGCGGGCCGCGACTTCGGCGTCTGCATCAACCCGGAGTTTTTGCGCGAGGGCACTTCCGTCAAAGACTTCTACGCGCCGCCCTTCACGCTCGTCGGCGCGGACGAAGAAGAGACGGCGATGCTGCTCAAACGTCTCTACGCGGCGGTGGACGCGCCGACGCACGTCGTCGACGTGAAGACGGCCGAGATGGTCAAGTATGCGTGCAACTGCTTTCACGCCCTGAAGGTCAGCTTCGCCAACGAGATTGGAAACGTCTGCAAGGGTCTCGGCATCGACAGCCACCGCGTGATGGAAATCTTCTGCCACGACACGAAGCTCAACCTGTCGCCCTACTACCTGAAACCCGGCTTCGCCTTCGGCGGCTCGTGTCTGCCGAAGGACTTGCGCGCCGTCTCCTACAAGGCCAAGGAGTTGGACGTCGACGTGCCCGTGCTCTCGTCGGTCTTGCGCAGCAACCGCCAGCAGATTGAGCGCGCCGTCGAGATGGTTTTGGCGACACGCAAGCGGCGCGTCGGCGTGCTCGGCTTTAGCTTCAAGGCGGGCACGGACGACTTGCGCGAGTCGCCGATGGTCGCGCTCATCGAGACGCTACTCGGCAAAGGATTGCAGATGAGCGTCTACGACCGCGACGTGTCGCTCGCACGCCTCTTCGGCGCGAACAAGGAGTACATCGAGCGCGAGATACCGCACATCTCGCAGTTGATGCGCGGGAGCGTCGACGAAGTCGTCGCC
>DASUNL010000171.1:0-23599 GCA_036277175.1 Pyrinomonadaceae bacterium
CGCTACGCACGTGCGTAGCGCCCGCCGCCTTTTTTACTGACTCCCGCCCGAGCTTAAAAGTCGAACTTGACGGCGAGTTGGAGTTGGCGCGGGGTGGCGAAGGTGGTCGTGCCCGAGGCGGGCGAGCCGAAGGTGCGCGGCGAGCCGAAGGGCGTCGCGGCCGACGGCAGGACGAGCGCGTTGCCCGCGAAGTTGAAGAACGTGTTGTTGACCGTCACCACGTTGGCGCGGTTGAAGACGTTGAAGGCTTCGAGTATCAGGCGCAGGCGAATCGACTCGGTGAAGCCGAACGAGCGCGTCAGGCGCGCGTCGAGCTGATAGATGGCCGGTGTCGTGAACTGGTTGCGGCGCGTGCCGGGCAGACGGTCGTTGGCGCGGTTGCCGTCGTTGTTCGGGTCGCCGCTCACCAAGGCCGAGTAGGGCGTGCCCGACTGCAACTGCACGATGGTCGAGAAGGTGTAGTCGCTGAAGAACGCGCGCGCGACCGAGTTGTCCGACCAGCCGATGCGCCCCCACTGGTAGACGGGGCTGAAGACGAAGCGGTGGCGGATGTCTGTGTCGGAGCGCCCGTAGTCGCCGGCCGGGTTGAGTTGGTTCTCGACAATCTTGGCGTCGTCCGCGCCGACGACGACCGTCGTCGCGTCGGGCCGGTCGTCCTCGGCCTTCGAGAAAGTATAAGAGGCGATGAACTGGAAGCCGCGCGTGAGCCGCTGCGTCGCCTGCAAGGCCAGCCCGTGGTAGACGGACTTGCCCGCGCTCTCGAAGACGCTGATGCGATTGTACGACTGCCCCACGGCGCGCGAGATG
Organism: Pyrinomonadaceae bacterium; assembly: GCA_036277175.1. Classification (GTDB taxonomy): domain Bacteria; phylum Acidobacteriota; class Blastocatellia; order Pyrinomonadales; family Pyrinomonadaceae; genus DASQDT01. Next base: position 808 of record DASUNL010000171.1, read on the forward strand.
GGCCGCGCCGTCGCGAACCGCTCGAAGGTGTAGGTCTGCCCGTCCGGCCCGGTGCGCGCAAACGCCGTGGGCGCAAACAGGTTGATGTCGCGCGTGCGCGTCAGGTGGACGCCCCGGTAGAAGAGATAGTTCGCCGAGAAGCTGACGTTTCGGAAGACCTCGCGCTCGACGCCGAGACGCCCCTGCTGCACGTAGGGGTTGACGAAATCGTCGGCGAAGACGTAGAGGTTCGGGTTCGACGAGAAGCCCGGCGGCGGCGCGTCGAGGATGTTCGGGTAGGTGACGACGGCGTTGACCTCGTTGGCGGGCGTCGCGGCCACGTCCGAGATGTTGATGCCGGTGACGTTGATGCCGTTCTGCGAGTGGGCCGTGCCTAAGACGATGGCCGGGGTGCGCCCGTAATAGATGCCGTAGCCGCCGCGGACGACCGTCTTCTGGTCGGGCGCGTAGGAGAAGCCTGCGCGCGGCGCGAGGTTGTTTTTGTCGTCGGGGCAGCGCGCCGTGTCGATGCCGTTCGAGAGCAGGAGCGGGTCGGGGTTCTGCACCTCGGGGCAGGCGAGTTTCTGGTAGTCGTAGCGGAGGCCGAGGTTGAGCGTGAGCTTAGGCGTCACGCGCAGGTCGTTCTGCGCGTAGAAGGCGTACTCCGAGAGGTCAGGCTCGGTCGTCCCGCCCGAAGTGTTCGCGCCGGGGAAATTCTGCGTGAAGGCCGACGGGCGGTTGTTGGCTAAGGCCGCGTAGTTGGGGAAGGTGTAGGAGCCGCTGAAGAGGCCGGGGAAGAAGTTGAGGATGCGGTCAAAGTTGAAATCGAGTCCGAACTTCCAGTTGTTGCGGCCCCGCACGTAGGAGACGTTGTCGATGAACTGGATGCGCTTGATGGTCGTCTCGCGCGGGCTGAAGTTGTTGCGGCCGATGGAGACGTTCGTGCCCGCGCCCGTGCCGATGACGGCCTCGGGTGCGTCGCTGTTGGCCTCGCCCGGCTCCTTGTCGCGCGCGAGTTGGAAGCGGAACTCGTTGACGAGCGTGCCGGTCAGGGTCGAGGCGAGCGTGCCCGAAAAAGTGTCGCTCGTGACGAGGCTGTCGCCCGAATGCTCCTCGACCGAGAGCGGCCCGTTGTTCTCGTTGTTGCGCCCCGTGAATCCCTGATGGTTGTAGCGCAGGGAGAGCTGGTTCGAGTTGTTGAGCGCGATGTCGGTCTTGCCTAAGAAGACGTTCTGGTTGCGGCCGACCTGATAGGTCGTCAGAAGCGGCAGGATGATGGACTGCGCGCCGGCCGGGGCGGTCGAGAGGTTCGGGACGTCCAAGACTTGCGGCACGTCGGCGCGCTGGCCGTCGTAGGTGAAGAAGAAGAAGGCGCGGTTGCGCACTATCGGCCCGCCGACGCGCCCGCCGAACTGGTGAATCTTCGCGGGCGGTCGCTTGTTGGGCTGCCCGCGCCGCGCCTGATTGGCCTTCGTGATGGGGTCGTTGGCGTTCAAAGACTCGTCGCGGAAATACTCGAAGAGCCCGCCGTGGAATTCGTTCGTGCCCGACTTCGTGACGACGTTGATGACCGCGCCGCCCGCGCGCCCGAACTCGGCCGAGAACCCGTTCTGGTTGACCTGAAACTCCTGCACCGACTCTTCCGAGAACTGATAGGGCGGGCGGACGCCGCCGCGCCCGAGGGCTTGGCCGAAGAAGGTGTTGTTGTTATCGACGCCGTCGACCTGAAGGCTGTTGAGAGTGCCGCGCTGTCCGCCGACCGAGAGGTCGCCGCCGCGCGGGTCGCGCACGACGCCGGGCGAGAGCGTGGCGAAGTCCTGAAAGTTGCGGCCGTTGATGGGGAGGTTCTCGATGGCGACCTGATTGATGGTCGTCGAGACGGACGTGCGCGTCGTCTCGACGACGGGGGCTTCGCTCGTCACCGTCAGAATCTCCGACGCGCCCTGCACCGCGAGCGTCAGGTCGAGCGGCGTCTTGCTGCCGACCGTGACGCTGACTTCGGCGATGGCGGCCGTGAAGCTCGGCGCGGAGGCGCGGACACTGTAAGTGCCGGGCGGGAGCAGGACGACGCGGTAGTTGCCCTCGCCGTCGGCGTTGGCCGTGCGCTCAAGGCCCGTCGCCTTATTCGTGGCGGTGACTTGCGCGCCCGCGACGACCGCGCCCTGCGGGTCGAGCACGCGCCCCTCGATGTCGCCGGTCGTCGCCTGCGACTGCGCGCGGGCGGCGGCTGAAGTTATTGCGAAGAGCGCACACACGAGTGCGAGCCGTGTGAAAGCGTGGGGGGACTTTCTCGACATAGGATTCCTCTTTCGATGTGCGTTGGCGTTGGCCGGGCCGGGGGCGTGTCGCCCCGCGCGCAAAATTGAACAGTAAGGCGGAGGGATACTAAGACGGGAGCGCGCGAAGGGTCAAGACCCGTGCGCGCGCGAAGGGCAGGTGTTAGTTCGCCGCGTCTATTTGCGGCCGAGCGCGAGCGGGCGCAGAGAGTCCAAGAGACGACGGACGCCGGCCGTCTCAAGCAGGCTCGTCGCGCCCATGTAGCCGTAGCCGAAGAGGAAGAGCGAGAGGAAGGGGAGCGTGCCCCAGAGTCCCATGTGCGCGGCGTAGGCGATGGCCGCGACGAAGTAGGCGGCGAACGTTAGCTCGACGAAGGGCAGCCAGACGCGACCGCGCCGGTACTTCTTGCGCCGCTTCAAACTCTCTCCCTCGCGTCGCCCGCCACCGACGCCGTCTTTCGGCGTCCGCACGAACTCGGTCTTGATGCCGAGCACGGCTTCCAGCACCGCGCGCGCGTTCGAGAGCGCGAGGCCGATGCCCAAAGCCATCACGAGCGGCAGATACTTGAGACGCGCGCGGCTTCGCCCGTCGAGGTAGAGAATCGCCGAGCCGTAGAAGAGGACGACCGAGAGCGTCGAGAACGTGAGCAGCGGCACGTCGACGAGCATCAGGTTGTAGAGTCCTTGATTGTAGCGGACGAGCAGGAGCGGGAGTTGCAGAAGGCTGACGACAATCATCAGCGGGTAGCTGATGTTGCCCGTCAGGCGGAAGAACATTTCGAGCTTGACGCGCCAAGGCAGACGCGCGCGCGCGATGCGCGGGTAGAGTTTTATTGCGACCTCGGTGACGCCCTTCGCCCAGCGTCGCTGCTGCGCCTTGAAGGCGTTGGCGTCCACGGGCACTTCCGACGGCGCGTCCTCGTCGAGCAGATAGACGAAACGCCAGCCCATCAGTTGCGCGCGGAAACTAAGGTCTGTGTCCTCGGTCAGAGTGTCGTGCTGCCAGCCGCCCGAAAGCTCAATCGCGCGCCGACGCCAGAGGCCCGCCGTCCCGTTGAAGTTGAAGAAGCCGCCCGTGCGATTCCTGACGGTCTGCTCGACGACGAAGTGGCCGTCGAGAAGGACGGTCTGAAGTCGCGTCAACAGATTGAACGAGCCGTTGATGTGTGACCAGCGCATCTGTGCGCAGGCCGTGAGTGGGTCGGTGAAGAAGTGTACGAGCTTGCGCAGCGCGTCGGGGCGCGGGACGAAGTCGGCGTCGAAGATGGCGACCAGTTCGCCCTTCGCGGTCTTCAGTCCGTTCTCAAGCGCGCCGGCTTTGAAGCCCGCGCGGTCTTCGCGATGAATGTATGAGATGTCGAGACCTTCGCGCCTGAGTCGCTCGACCGCGCGCGCGGCCGTCTCGCGCGTCTCGTCGGTCGAGTCGTCAAGGACTTGTATCTCGAAGCGTTCGCGCGGGTAGTCGAGCGCGGCGACGGCCGCGAGCAGACGCTCGACGACGTAGACCTCGTTGAAGAGCGGGAGTTGCACCGTGAGCGTCGGCAGCTCCGCCTCGTCGAAGAGTCTTTTCGGGCGCGGCGCGAGGCGTCGGTAGCGCCAGAAGTCTATGACCTGACGGACGCGGTAGACGCCGAAGGCCGCGAGCAGAAGGAGGATGGAGAAGTAGAGGACGAGGACGACCCAGTCTACGTGGTCGAGCGTGTAGAGCGGGCTGACGTTGCGCGCCGTCTCGGCGAGCGCGTCCTCGAAATACCTGCGGGCCAGTTCGTCGGGCGACGGCGTCGTGCCGCCCGTGACGGCGAAGGCTTGAAGGAGTGTCGGCATCAGTCGTCCCCCTGAAACGCGGAAGCGGGCGGCGCTAATCACACGGCGCGCGCCGCCCGCTTAGATGCACGAATTGTCGCGCGCGTCGCGCCGAAGTGAAACCGCTCGCGCGCCCCCGGCGGGCGACCGCGCGAAAAGTTTTGCCGGGCGGGCGTCGCGTTGTAGAGGCGCGACGCCCGCCCGTTTTACCTCAAGCGTGACTCGGCGGGCCTTAGCTGCCCGTCGCGCCGCCGAAGCTCGGGGGAGGCGGCGGGGGCGGAGCGCCGGCCGGGCCGCCCTTGCGCTTCTCGAAGATCGCGATACCGATTAAGCCGCCGACGATTGAGAAAGCAACCAAGAGGCATATCACCAGCAGGGTTCCCGGAATCATCGCCACGATACGTTCGCTCATCGGCTGGTTCTGCATTATCTCCGCCGCTTGGCGGAACTGCTCGGCGGCTTCGGGGTTGACCCGATCCATCAGCCCCTGCATCGCGCCCATAGTTGCGCTGCCCGTGACTAAGGCGAGCGGGATGCCGATTATCAAGTAGATGGCGGCGGCGATGGCACCCGCAATCGCGCCAAACTTAACGCCGTTGCCCGGCTGCAAAGGCGTCTGCGATTCCTTGACCGCCAGCATGGCCGCTATCGCCCCGCCCACAAGCCCCCAGATGCAGCAGCAAGAAGTGGAGTACGGGAGCGCCGTCAGAATCCCCCCGACCAAGCCGCCGATGATGGCGGGCTTCATACTATTGTTCATCTTTCTTCATCCCCTTCGTTGTTAGAGAGAGCTTGGTAAAGCTTTACCGCGCGGGCAGCGTGTCTCACGAACGGGCCGCGCGAACCCGAAAGAGCTTGCGGCCGCGACTCGCGGCGAAGTCCACCGCGCCGGGCACGACGTAGAGGGCCGCGACCGCGCCCAGAAGCGCGGCCGTCAGCGAGCGCGAGAGGTGCGTGTTCTCCCAGAGGCCCGAAAGGCCGAGGAGGAAATCAATCGAGGTGGGCGCGGCCGCCAGAAACAGCCAGCGTCGCGCCGGGGCGTCAGTCCGCCCGAGCGTCCGGAAGAGCGGATAGAGAATCGCCCCGGCGGCGAACCCCGCGTAGAGCCCCGCGCAGCGCGCGCACACGGCGAGCGGCATCCCCCATGCGTGGAAAGAGCGCGCGGGCTGTTGATGACAGATGACGCCGAAGCCGTCGTAGAGAGAGCGCGCCAAACTGAAGTGTCCGCCCGCCGCCGCGTAGGGCGCGGCGAAGAGCGCGGCGAAGAAGACGAGCGCCCCGGCCGCGACCACTCCCCACGCGACGAGCGCGCGAGGCGTCGGCCGCGCGCCTTGCGCTGCCGCGTACTGCGGGACGTAGCTGTAGATTGAGTCGGGCAACTTCGGAGTCTCGGATTAGAAGCTGTCAGCTTTCAGCAATCAGCTTATTAGTCTCCGGCTGATTGCTGAACGCTGATAGCTGACAGCCTTCTATCTAAAATCGAATCACCGTGTCGGGGCCGCCCTCGATGTGGACGGTGTCGACGAAGCGTATGTGGCGCGACTCGGTCGTCATAATGAGCGAGTGCGTGCGCTTGCCGCCGCCGAAGAGGCGGACGCCCTTCAGGAGCGCGCCGTCGGTGACGCCGGTCGCGGCGAAGATGATTTTTTTGCCCGGCGCGAGGTCGTTCGTGTCGTAGACCTTGTTCGGGTTGTCGATGCCCATCTCCTTGAGGCGACTGAGCACCTCGGCCTCGGGCGGGACTTTCGAGCGGTCGACGCCGAGACGTTCCGGGTCAAAGACGAGGCGGGCCTGAATCTCTCCGTTCAGACACTTCAGGGCGGCGGCCGTCAAGACGCCTTCGGGCGCGCCTCCGATGCCCATCAGCGCGTGGATGTTCGTCCCCGCGACGGCCGCCGAGATGCCGGCCGACAAATCGCCGTCGGAGATGAGCCGTATGCGCGCGCCCGACGCGCGCACGTCCTGTATCAGTTGCTTGTGGCGCGAGCGGTCGAGGACGATGACGGTCAGGTCTTCCACGTCGCGGCCCAGACGGCGCGCGATGCCCTTGAGGTTCTCTTTGACGGGCGCGTCGATGTCTATCGCCCCGCGCGAGGAGGGGCCGACGACGATCTTGTCCATGTAGATGTCGGGCGCGTTCAAAAGCCCTCGGCGCTCTGAAGCTGCTAGCACGGCGATGGCGTTGTTCGCGCCGAGCGCGCAGAGGTTCGTGCCTTCGAGCGGGTCGACGGCGATGTCGACCTCCGGGTACTCAGGGTCTTCCGTGTCGCGGACGCCGCGCCCGACCTCCTCGCCGATGTAGAGCATCGGCGCTTCGTCTCGCTCGCCCTCGCCGATGACGATGCGGCCGCGCATCGGCACCATGTCCATCTGCTCGCGCATGGCCTCGACGGCGACGTGGTCGGAGTACTTGCGGTCGCCCTGTCCCATCGTGCGCGCGGCGGCGATGGCCGCCGCCTCACAGACGGCGAGGAAATCGAGCGAGAGATTGACGCTGTTCAGCTCTTGACCCATCTAGGACGCCCTCGACCTCTTTCGAGAAAGATTTTGCCGCCGTGACTCGGCCGCTTAAGAAACGAAATTCACTCTTCCGGAAAGGCGCAGGAATACTATCAAAGTGCGCGCGGAAAAGCACTACCGATGCGCTCTAGGACTATTGCTTCCTGAGCATTTCCTTCAAATTCAAATTGCGTATCAGGCGGTGCAGATAGTTGGGGTGGACGCCGAGCAGGCGCGCGGCCTCCGTGAGCTGTCCGCCCGACTGCTCGACCGCGCTCAAAATAAGTTGTCGCTTGGCCTCGCGGACGGCCTCGTGATACTTCCCCGCCCCGCCCCCCTCGCCCGCCGCGCCCGCCCCCTGCGGCGTCGCGGCTTCGAGCAGCGTCTCCGGCAAGTCTTCGGGCAGAATCAAGTCTGTCGAGCCGAGGACGACCGCACGCTCGACGGCGTTCTCAAGCTCGCGGACGTTGCCCGGCCAGTCGTAGCTCACGAGACACGCGCGCGCCGCCGCCGACAGGCCCGACACCTTGCGGTTGAACTTCGTCGCGTACTTCTTGGCGAAGTAGCTCGCGAGCATCGGGATGTCCTCGCGCCGCTCGCGCAGCGGCGGCATCTCGAAAGAGACGACGTTCAAACGATAGTAGAGGTCGCGTCGGAACGTCCCGTCCTTGATGGCTTGCTCTAAATCTCGATTGGTCGCGGCCACGACGCGCACGTCAACACTAATCGTCTGCGTCCCGCCGACGCGCTCGAACTCGCGCTCTTGAAGGACGCGCAAAAGCTTCGTCTGCAAGGCCGGAGACATCTCGCCCACTTCGTCGAGGAAGACCGTCCCGCCCTCGGCCGCTTCGAGACGGCCGCGCCTCTGCCCGACCGCGCCGGTGAACGCGCCCTTCTCGTGGCCGAACAACTCCGACTCTAAAAGAGTCTCGGCCAGCGCGGCGCAGTTGATGGCCGCGAACTGCCGCGCGGCGCGCGGGCTGTTCTGGTGGATGGCGCGCGCGGCCAGCTCCTTGCCCGTCCCCGACTCGCCGCGCACGAGCACCGTCGCCGGGGTCGGCGCGACGCGCGCGATGAAGCGGTAGACCTCGCGCATCCGCTCGCCCTCGCCGACCATGTTGTGCTCAATCTGCACGTCGTCGCGCAACTGCCGGTTCTCGTCTTCGAGTCGCTCGACGTGCTGCGCGTTCTTGAGCGCGACGGCCGCGACCGACGCGACGACGGTCAAGAGTTGCAGGTGTTCTTCCGTGAAGCGCGTCGCGGCGTCGGTCGTCGTCAGGTAAATCGCGCCGAGCGATTGGCCGAAGAGGACGAGCGGCACGCAGACGAGCGAGCGGACGTAGGACGAGCGCAGACTCTCGGCCGACGCGAACGCCTCACCCGAGAGCACGTTGTTCGAGAGCACGGCCGACGCCTGCTCGACGGCTTGGCGGACGACCGTCCGGCTGACCTGCACGGCCTCCTGCTCCGAAGCGCCCGCGCGGTCGAGGCCGCAGACCGAGACGACATCGTCGCTCTCGACGTCGGTGAGAATAATCGCGCCGCGCTCTGCGGGGACGACCTCGAAGACGAGTTCGAGCAGACGGTGCTGAAGCTCCTGCGAGTCGCGTATCGAGCTGATGGTCGTGCTGACCTTAAGTAACGCCCTGAAGTCGCCCGCGAGTCGTTCGAGCGGCGGCACGCTCTCGGCCAGCTTCTCGGGGCTCAGGTAGAGCGCGTCCTCGATGCGCAGGCGCAGGGTCGTCGCCGCGACCACCTCGCCCTCCTCCAGTTGGACTGGGGTGGTGCGCATCGTCGTGTCCACTTCGGCGTCGGGCAGGAGGAAGACGAAGTGCGAGCCGCCGGCCGAGACGCGGTCGCCGTGCGCGAGCCGCCGCTCCTTGACGGGGACGCCGTTGACGAACGTGCCGTTGAGGCTGTCGAGGTCGTAAATCTTGTACTCGTCGCCCTCGCGCCGGATGACGCAGTGGCGGCGCGAGAGCAGCCCGTCGCCGACCGACAGGGTGTTGGCCGACTCGCGGCCGAGCGAGAACTCTTCGCCCGCGAGCACGTGGACGGAGTCTTTGAGCGGGCCGGCGATGGCGGCGAGTTTCGGGTGGCTGTTCATCGAGGCGACGTGTGTCTATCCGAAAAGATAGTCGGCCTATCCGAAAGGTTAGGCGCGGCGGCGCGCGCGCGGCCCTCTCGCGCGGCGGAGGCGGCGCGCCACTCCGATTCTATCCCACACCTACTCAAGCGTTTGCGCGTGCCGGGAGGTCGGCCGCGACCTTCGCTTCGCGGCGCGGCACGCCGATTGACAATAGACAGTGTAGCTCAAAAGTTCGTCGGGGGACGCTTTTGAGTATGTCCGAGCGGTGGCGAAGCGATGCCCTTCGCGGGGCGCGTCTAAGAACCACCAGAGGTGCCGGCCGGCGGCCGTTTGCTTCGAGCGGCCGCCGGCAAGCGAAAACTTAAACGACGATGAGCGAGATTAGATACATCATGAAGGAATAAAACTTTTGGCGCGAGGCCACTCAAGCCTTCGACGCCACACAGTCCCCGCCCCCCTGGCGTGCTCGTACGGAGCGGTTCAAACTCCCTTCGCCAAATGCCGCTCCGGCCGAGGGGTTATTCGCGCCAATCCAAAAAAAGACGCGGAGAGTCACTCCCTTCTGACTCTCCGCGTCCCGCCTTTTATGCCACGAAGTTTTTACCCGCCCGCGCACGATTCATAAAGGCTCTCTTCGGGTTTAATCCGCGCCGACCGTCTCGCGCGACTCGGCCGCGCGATAAGGCGGGAGCGTGACGCGCGCCGCCTTCTCCTTCTTCAGCCCCAAGGCCCAGTCGGCCTGCATCAGCGTGTGTATGTCGCGCGTGCCCTCGTAGATGACGGCCGCCTTGCAGTTGCGTAGGTAACGCTCGACCGGGTAGTCGTTCGAGTAGCCGTTCGCGCCGTGAACCTCAATCGCCATCGAGGCGGCACGCTCGCTGCGGACGGTCGCCTGCCACTTGGCGAGCGAGGTCTCGCGCCCGTTCATCTTGCCCTCGTTCTTCAGATGACCGGCGCGCAGCCAGAGCAGGTGCGACATCTGGTAGTCGGACTCCATCTCGGCGATCTTCTGTTTGACGAGCTGATGATTCGCAATCTTCGTCCCGAACGTCTCGCGCTCAAGGGCGTAAGCGACCGATGCGTCGCGCGAGGCGCGGATGATGCCGGTCGCGCCGGCCGCGACCGTGTACCGCCCCTGCTCCAACGCGAACATCGCGATCTTAAAACCCTCGCCCTCGCGCCCGACCATGTTCTCTTGCGAGACGCGCACGTCCTGCAAAGAGAAGTAGCCGGTGTTGCCTGCGCGGATGCCCATCTTGCCGTGAATCGTCCCCGACGTGAAGCCCCGCATCGTGCGCTCGACGATGAAGCAGGACATGCCACTGTGGTCGCGCTTGCGACGCTTCTCCTCGTCCGTCCAGCAGAAGAAGAGGAAGTTGTCGGCCACGTCGCCTAGGGAAATCCACATCTTCTCGCCGTTTAGGACCCACTCGTCGCCTTCGCGGCGGGCGGTCGAGCGCGAGCCGACCACGTCACTCCCTGCGCCCGGCTCGGTCAGCCCGTAGGTCGCAATCTTCTCGCCCTTCGCCTGCGGCACGAGGTACTTGCGCTTCTGCTCCTCCGTCCCCCAAGCGTAGAGCGTCAGGCTGTTGAGGCCCGTGTGAACGGACATGATGACGCGCATGAAGGTGTCGACGGCTTCGAGCTCTTCGCAGACGAGGCCGAGCGAGATGTAGTCGAAGCCCGCGCCGCCGTACTCTTCGGGGATGCAGACGCCGAGCAGGTTCAACTCGGCCATCTTGTCGAGGATGGAGCGGTCGAACTGCTGCTTCTCATCAAGCTCCTTGATGCGCGGCGCGACCTCCTTGGTAGCGAAGTCGCGCACGGTCTGGCGAATCGCCTTGTGGTCTTCGGTCAACTCGAAATCAATCATTTTATGTTTCCTTTGAGAGGTATTATTTCGACGAGGGTCTGAAAGAATCGCTCGCGCCGCGTCGGCCGACAAACCAGCGTCGCGCGCGACCCGACATCTTACCACCACTCCCGCGCGCGGTCGAAGTTCGGCTAACGCCTCGACTTTAGTTCGGTTAACGCCCCGCTCTCAGTTCCGTTTCGCCTCGTCTTCGAGCAGCCTGCGCGCGGCGAGCTTCGCTTCGTCCACGTCGCGGACGCGGTTGTCGAGCTGCATCTCGTAGACCGAGTCGAGAACTCGTTTGAAGCGCGGCGAGGGCTTGAGTCCCATCTCGATGAGGTGGCGTCCCATCAAAAGCGGCGCGGGCGGCCGCTGCTCGATGGCCAACGCGCGCGCGCGCGCGATGAACCACTCCTGCGCCTCGGCCGTGTACCAGCGCTCGCGCGGAACCCAAGGGGCGTTGCGCCCCAAGGAGTCTGCGCGCGCGACGCGGTAGAGCAGGTCGAGTTCGCAGCGACGCGCGAGACGGCGAAACGCGCCGTCGGAGATTTCGTTGCGCAGGCGATAGAACTCGCCGGGCTTGAGGTGGTCGCGCACGAGCGCCACCACCTGCGCGCGCACGTCGTAGCCTTCGAGCGTGTAAATCCTGAGCCGGTCTAAGAACGCCTCGGTCGGGCGCACGCCCGCCTCCTCGTGCCCGCGCGAACGTATCCGCCCGTCTATAAATTCCGTCGTCGCAGGCTTCCCGAAGTCATGACACAACGCCGCCAGCATCAACGTCACACGCCGCGCGTAGTCGAGGTCGTCAATCAACTCGCGCGCGCGGTCGCACGTGAGCCAAGTATGGATATCGACATCGCCCTCCGGATGCCATGCATTTTCCTGCGGGACGCCTTTGAGGGCGTGGAGTTCGGGGAAGAGTTTTTGGTTGACGCCGAGGCGGTCGAGCCACTGGAGGCCGACGGAGGGGCGTTCGGCGCGGAGGAGAAGTTTTTCCAGCTCGCCCCAGACGCGCTCGGGCGGCAAGTCCGTGAGGTCAATCGAGCGGCACAGCTCGACCGTGCCCGGCTCGATGTCAAACTCGAAGCGCGCGGCGAACTGCGCGGCGCGCAGGACGCGCAGGGAGTCTTCGACGAAAGTTTCGGGCGAGACGGCGCGCAGGAGTTTGCGTTCGAGGTCGGCGCGGCCGCCGAAGGGGTCGAGGATTTCTTCGGTGCGCGGGTCTTCGAGGATGGCGTTGACGGTGAAGTCGCGTCGGCGCGCGGCCTCCTCGAACGTCATCATGGGGTCGCCCTCGATGACGAACCCGCGATGTCCTCGGCCGGACTTCCGCTCGCGGCGAGGGAGACTGACGTCGAGGTCTCGGCCGAGCTTGTAGACGGTGAACGCTTCCCCGACGACGTTGACGCGGCCGAGTTGGTCGAGCAGGGCGCGCAGGCGTTCCGGCTCGACGCCGTAGACTTCGACGTCCCAGTCCTTCACGTCGCGTCGCATGAGGCGGTCGCGGACGCAGCCGCCGACCATCAACGCGCGCCCGCCCTCGGCGCTCACGGCGCGCGCGAGCCTCAGGATTTTTTCGGGGATGGGAGCCGGCATCGGCCGAATCTTAGCGGGGGCGCGGGCCGGGTTCAAAGCTCAACGCGCGGGAAAGCTTAACGTGTCGAATCTGCGGGGCGCACATTATCTTCTTCGTCATCCAAGTCTTCATCGTCAGAGCTTGTAGCGTCCGCACGCACGGCGTCGTCTTCCGAATCGTCCTCGTCGTCAAACTCGTCGTCTTCAAGCTCCCCGTCTTCGGCGAACTCCTCATCGTCGAAGTCGTCGTCGTCGTAAGCATCGGGGTCGTCAACGATGACTTGCAGGCCGCGCGTCGAGGGGAGACAACTGATGACTTGGACGCGCTCAACGCGCGCGTGCTCGTCCGTCGAGTGCCAGAGCTTGACCCAGAAGCTTCGGGTCGTGCCGTGGATGACGAAGGTCGAGCCGTCCATCATCACTGGGACGGGCTCGGCCAGAGTGCCCGCGCGCAGGGCTTCGAGCAGCTCTGGGATGTACTGGCGGAACTGCTCGAACTGAAGGACGACGGCCGAGTCTTCGACCTCGGCGGGCGGCAATTCCACCGGCTCGTCGGATTCGAGGAGCAGCCGCGTCTCGGTCTGCTGGTTACGTTTTTTGACTACGGCCATAAGATTTTAAGCTGTCAGCGTTCAGCGTTCAGCAATCAGCCGGAAGATAGCAAGCCACGGCGTTTCGGCGTCGTCCCGGCGGCGGATGCCGTAAAGCTGCACGCTGATAGCTGACGGCTGAACGCTTTTTAACATTTGATTCCGAGCCGCCGCCGCAGGTGCTCCGAAAGCTCGGAGAGCTTGACGCGCTCCTGCTCCCAAGTGTCGCGGTCGCGCACCGTGACGGCCTCGTCTTCGAGCGACTGGTGGTCGACGGTGACGCAGAAGGGCGTCCCGATCTCGTCCTGCCGCGCGTAGAGCTTGCCGATGCCGCCCGTGTCGTCGTAGACGGCGCGCATCGAGGGCTGAAGCTCCGACTTGACGCGGCGGGCCAAAGCGACAATCTCCGGCTTGTTCTTGGCGAGCGGGAGCACCGCGACCTTAATCGGCGCGAGTTCCGGATGCAGCTTCAGAATCACGCGCGTCTCGCCCTTGTCGGTCGTCCGCTCGGTGTAAGCGTCCATCATCACGGCGAGCATCGTGCGGTTGACGCCGGCCGAGGGCTCGATGACGTATGGGTAGTAACGCCGCTTCTCCGCCTCGTCGAAGTACGAAAGGTCTTCGGTCGAGTTGGTGTTGACGCGCCTGCCTTCCTCCTCCGGCTTGTTCGAGTGCGCCTTGAGGTCGAAGTCGGTGCGGTGCGCGATGCCCATCAGCTCCTCCCACTGCGCGCCCTCGTCCTCGCGCTCGGGGAAGTAGCGGTAGTAGATGTCGACCGTGCGCTTGGAGTAGTGCGCGAGCTGGTCGCCCTCGACGTTGACGAGCTTGATATTGTCGCGGCTCAAGCCGAGCCCCGTGTACCAACTCAAATACTGCTCGACCCAGTAGTCCACCTGCCCCTCGTCCTCGCCGGGCTTGACGAAATACTCAAGCTCCATCTGCTCGAACTCGCGCGTGCGGAGGATGAAGTTGCCGGGCGTGACCTCGTTGCGGAAAGCCTTGCCGATCTGCGCGATGCCGAACGGGAGCTTGCGCCGCATGGTCGTCTGCACGTTCAGGAAGTTGATGAAGATGCCCTGCGCCGTCTCGGGCCGCAGGTATGCGAGCGACAAATCGTCTTCGTCTTCGGACGCGACCGCGCCGAGCCTTGTCCTCAACATCGTGTTGAAAGGGCGCGGCTCAGTCAAATCATAAGAGCCGCAGTTAGGGCACATGAAGAGCCCGCTCGTCGCCGTGACCGGCGTCGCGCCGACGTTGTGTTCGAGCGCGACGATGTTCGGCTCCAGCTTGTCGGCGCGCAGTCGACTCTTGCACTCGCGGCAGTCGACGAGCATGTCGTTGAAGGTCTGTTCGTGGCCGGAGTATTTCCAGACGAGGCGGTTGAGGATGATGGAGGAGTCGAGGCCCTCGATGTCGTCGCGCTCGTAGACCATCCAGCGCCACCAAGCGCGCTTGATGTTCGCGGTCAACTCCGTACCGAGCGGGCCGTAGTCCCAAGAGCTGCCGAGGCCGCCGTAGATGTCCGACGAGGGGAAGACGAAGCCGCGTCGCTTCGAGAGGGAGACGATTGTTTCGATGTTGGGCGCAGACAACTGATAGGTTCTCCGTCGTGTGTGGATGCGGATGAGGATAACAGGCGCGCGGCCCTTATGAAAAGCAGGCGCAAAGAAAAGAAGAGAGGCCGGGACGCCGCAAGCGGGCGGCGTCGCCTCCTCTCTTCACGTTGCGCGAATCTTTGGGCGCGCTACTTCGTGGCGGGCGCGTCCACCTTGATGTCAACGTCGGTCTTACTGCCGCCGCCGCCGAAGAACCTGCCCCACCCGAAGAACAGCACCAGTAGCACGATGACGAAAATCACGACGATCGCCACCACGCCGGCCGAACCGCCTCCTCCGCCTTCACCTTCTGCCATCTCTTGAATCCTCCTTACGGGAATCGGAAGCGCCCGCGCGCGCGGCGCGGCGTCGCCGTCGGGGGCTTACATTTAAAACCGTGGGAGAGCTTCCAGTCAGCGAACTTGTTAACACAGGCGCGCCGAGCGCGTCAACGCCCTTCTACTAAAAGGCGCGCCGTGAATCTTCGACCGAAGACGCACGGCGCGCGTTTCTCACTCCGACCGGGCGACGCCTCTAGCGCGTCGGCGTCGGCCGAGGGGCTTCCGCCCCCTGCGGCACAATCCAAAGCTCGTAGGTGTTGCGTTCGCGCCGGCCGCCGTTGACGAAGACCAGACGGCCCGACGAGATTCCGCGCTGCACCGTCAGGTATTCCAACGCGCGGCGGCCCATGCGGTCGGCCTCTCCGGCGCGCGCGCCCGCGCCTGCGTAGGCGATGATGTAGCCCTGCGAGCCGGGGCTGTTCTGAAGCTCAATCGCCATGTTGTCGAGCCGCGCCTTGTCGTCGTCAAACGCGATGGACGGGAACTCGTCGAAACGCTTCGGCGTGATGGACGGCGGCGCTTGCGCGAGAATGCCGGTGGAAGCCTGCGCGACCTGTCGGCAGGCACGGTCGCCCGAGCCGTCGTCGACGACGAGGATGGCCGTGATGCGCCGGTTGCCGATGCCGGTCGAATCGACCGTAATCGTCGGCGTGCCCGCGCCCGAAAGGATGCGCGCCGAGGGCGGGCTGACCGTCCAAGTGTAGTTCAGCGCCGACTGGCCCGGATAACTCACGTCGGCCGTAAAGGTGATGATGTCGCCGTCGGCCACCGTCGCCGGGGCGGAGACGTTGACGGGGTACGGGCACGGAGAAGTGGCGACGGCCGGGATCGTGATGTTGCGCGGGCGGTAGGTGAGCGCGATGCACTCCTTGCGCCCCGCCACGATGTTGAAGACGTGCGACCAGCGCGTCCCGTTCGGGAAGACTATCTCGACGGTGTGCGCGCCGGGCGGGAGGTCAATCTGCCGCGCGTACTCGGTCGTCTCGCCGGCCGGAGCGCCGTCGATGAAGATGGGGCTGCCGCCCGGCACGGTCGAGACCTCGATGCGCCCTTGGGTCGGTCGGTTCTTATCATTCTTCTTCTGCGCGCGCGTCACATCGGCGACCATGCAGGCCGCGCAGAGGAGCGCGAGTGCGAAGAGCGAAGCGCGCGTTGCGAAGCGTTGGGTGCGAAGAGGTCTCGGCATGATGGCTTAGATCACCTCCGCTCTGGTCGCCTCGTCGCCGAGCTGTTGGCGGCGGCGGCGGCGCGCGCCCGCGCCGAGCGCGAGCAGGCCCGAACCTAAAAGCAGCAGCGTGGCCGGCTCAGGAATCGGCGGCGGCGGCGGCGGCGTCGGCCCCGGCGGCGGGCTGCCCGGCGGGTTGTCGTCGCGCTTGATGAAGAAGAGCGGAATCGCGCCCAAGCCCGCCAGAGGCCAGAGCGGGAAGCCGCCGCCTCGGATGACCGGGTTCTCGAACTCGCCGCAGTCGCAGACCGTGCCGGTCACGTCGCCGAGGTCGACGGTCTCGACCTGCCCGCCGCCCTGCGCGTCCTGCGCGATGAGCGAGACGGGAGCGCCCGTGGCGGTCGAGGTGTCCGCGCCGCCCTGTGCGGGGGCGACCACGCCCGCGCCCGCCTGCTGGCCGTCCTGTGACGCGGGGGTGACGCCCGAGGCCACGTCCGCGCCCGTCTGCGAGACGGAGCGGAGACGCGGGGCGGGAGTGCCTTGCGCGCGCCCACGGCCGTCGGCCAGACCTTGCAGCGCGTCGAGGATGTGCACGGTCCCGGCCTGCGCCGGCAATGCGACGAGCAGGACGCTGAGCGTGATGGCTACCGTGCGTGTGACTTGACGCCTCATGGTAAAGGTCGTCCTCCTTAAAATCCCCAGCGTCCCCTAAAAGCTCGTTCGGCCGACACCGGAATCCCCGACCTGAGTTTAAAGCTGAGAAATCTTCTGGCAGAGACGGCTTTGCTGGCCGGAGAGTTTTCCCTCTGTCCCGGCCGCCCGCGCCGGCGTCTCTTTTAACGCCCGCGTCGGCGTCGTGTGCGCCTCGGGGGCTGAACCATCTGTTGGTCTAACTCAGAGGGAAAAGACGCGGAATAGCTTGTTAATTCCAGTTTCGTGCGCGCAATTAAACCCTCGAACCCGCCGGCTGTCAAGACAAAAAAAGAGGCCCGCCCGGCGGGCGAACCCCTTTTCTGTCAGAATTTGGGCGAAATCGAGGGTTTTTACTCGTCGCCGCCCCCGCCGCCCCCGCCGGCGGCCTCCGCCCTCTGTTTCTCCTCGCGCAGCACGGCCTTCCGAGAGAGCTTAATTTTGTTGCCCTCCTTGCCGATGCACTTGACCATAATCTGCTGGCCCTCCTTCAGCTCGTCGCGCACGTCGCGGACGCGGTGGTCGGCAATCTCCGAGATGTGGAGCAGGCCGTCCGTGCCGGGGAAGATTTCGACGAACGCGCCGAAGTCGACGATGCGCGAGACCGTGCCGAGGTAGGACTCGCCGATTTCGGCCTCGGCCGTCAGACCCCGGATGCGGTTGATGGCGAGTTGCGCGGCCTCATGGTCGGCCGACGCGATGAAGACCGTCCCGTCGTCCTCGACGTCGATCTTCGCGCCGGTCTCTTCAACTAGGGCGCGGATAATTTTTCCGCCCGGCCCGATGACGTCGCGGATGCGGTCGGGGTTAATCTTGATGGTGATGATGCGCGGGGCATACGGCGACATCTCCTCGCGCGGCTCGGGCATGGCCTTCTCCATCACGGAGAGGATGTGCATGCGGCCCTTTCGCGCCTGCTCAAGGGCTTCGGCCATGATCTGCGCGTTGATGCCCGCAATCTTGATGTCCATCTGAAGCGCGGTGATGCCGTCGGCCGTCCCGGCGACTTTAAAGTCCATGTCGCCGTAGTGGTCTTCCGCGCCCGCGATGTCGGAGAGAATCGCGTACTTGTTGCCCTCCATCACGAGCCCCATCGCGACGCCCGCGACGGCCGACTTAATCGGCACGCCCGCGTCCATCATCGACAAGCTCCCGCCGCAGACGGTCGCCATCGAGCTTGAGCCGTTCGACTCGGTGATGTCCGAGACGATGCGGAGCGAGTAGGGAAAATCTTCCTCGGGCGGCAGCACGGGTTCGAGCGCGCGGCGTGCGAGCGCGCCGTGGCCTATCTCGCGGCGGCCCGGCGAGCCGAAGCGGCCGACCTCGCCGACCGAGAAGTGCGGGAAGTTGTAGTGGAGCAGGAAGCGGCGTTTGATTTCGCCCTGCTCAAGGTCGTCCATGAACTGCTCGTCCTCTTTCGTGCCGAGCGTGGTCGTCGCGATGGCCTGTGTCTCGCCGCGCGTAAACAAGGCCGAGCCGTGGACGCGCGGGAGCCAGCCGACTTCGCACTCGATGGGGCGAATCTCGCTGAAGCGTCGTCCGTCGGGCCGACGGCGGTTGTTGAGGATGTCTTCGCGGAAGATTTTCTCCTTGAGGTGGTCGAAAATCTTCTTCGCCATCTGCCGCTGCTCGGGCGCTTCCTCCGGGTAACTCTCGACGACCTCTTTCTTCAGCGCGTCGACGGCCGCGTAGGAAGCGATTTTGCCCTGCGCCTCGGTGTTGAGCGCCTCGCGCAGACGCTCCGAGTAGTTGCGCTCGATTTCGCCGAGCTGCTCTTCGTTGAGCGCGGGCGGAGTGACGGGGCGCTTCTCGATTTCGAGCGCCTTGTAGAGTTCCTTCTGCCAACGGCAGAGGCGGTTAATCTCCTTGTGCGCGAGCATCAGGGCCTCGACCATAATCTCTTCGGAGACTTCCTTCGCGCCGGCTTCGACCATCGTGATGGCCTCTTCCGTGCCGGCGACGATGAGGTTTAAGCGCGACTCGCGCACCTCGTCGTAGGTCGGGTTGATGATGTAGCGCCCCTCGATGAGTCCGACGCGGACGCCTGCAATCGGGTTCGGGAAAGGGATGTCGGAGAGGTAGAGCGCGCAGCTTGCGCCGGTGATGGCGATGACGTCCGGGTTGTTCTCGTCGTCGGCCGAGATGACCGAGGCGATGACCTGCGTCTCGTTGCGGTAGCCTTCCGAGAAGAGCGGGCGGCACGGGCGGTCGATCATGCGGGCGGTCAGGACTTCCTTCTCGCCGGGCCGGCCCTCGCGCCGGAAGTAGTTGCCGGGGATGCGCCCGGCGGCGTAGTTGTGCTCGCGGTACTCGACCGTGAGCGGGAAGAAGTCTATGCCCTCGCGGGGGGCGTTCGCGCCGACGGCGGCGACCAAGAGCATCGTGTCGCCGTAGCTGATGACGACCGAGCCGTCGGCCTGTTTGGCGACGCGCCCGGTCTCGACCGTCAGCTCGCGCTCGCCGAGCCTGATTGATTCTTTCAAATATTTCCTCACTGGCATCTTCTCTATTCTCCTTCGGACGCCTCCCCGGCCAGATAGCGCGGGGCGTTTTCGCGTTCGCGCGCGGGCGTCTCATCCGCCGCGCCGACGCATGTGTCCGGCCAAAAGTGTCCCCGGCGGCCGACTCTCAAGCGCCTACGTGAAAGGCGCGTCTGGTCTTCGGCCGTCCGAAAAAAAAGAAGCACCGGGCCATCAACCGTGAAGCCCGGTGCCGCCTTCTGCTGGTAATCTGCCGCAAGGCCGCTCCCGCCGTCCGCCCCTTCGGCCGGTTTCGCGCCGTCACGTTCGGCACCGTCCGAGGGCTTGAAAAAGGAGGCGGGTTTTATTTTGGTGGCGGGCACGCGAGGCCCGACCGAAACTAACGTCACGAACCCCGACTTAGCGGCGCAGCCCGAGCCGGCCGATCAGTTCGTGGTACTGCTCGATGTCCCTGCGCTTGAGGTAGTCGAGCAGGCTGCGTCGCTGCGAGACCATCTTGAGCAGTCCGCGCCGCGAGTGGTTGTCCTTCTTGTGAGTCTTGAAATGCTCGGTGAGGTCGTTGATGCGCTGCGTGAGCAGCGCGACTTGCACCTGCGGCGAACCCGTGTCGCCCTCGTGCGTGCGGTAATCCGTCACGATCTTCTCTTTAACTTCTGTCGCTAATGCCACTGCTTAGATGGCCTCCCAGTCCGCAGTCAAAGCCCTCATACTTCAAGGCTAACCGCAAGAGTTAGTAAAACTTACGCCGGACAATCTAACACGCCCCGCGCGCGAGTGTCCAGCGAGCAGACGGCGGGCTTCTTCGAGCCTAAAACGTGTCAGGCTCGCCTTACAGTGAACGCTTTTTGCTTTTCGAGCGCGGAGCGGAGGCGCGTCTGACGCCCACGCTCTTCGACTGGGCGGGCAGGCGCGCGGGCAGGTCTAGCTCGTCGTCAATTAGAGCCTCGACGTGGACGTTCGCGGCGCGGGCGTATTCAAGAAGCACAAGCAAGGTCGGCTCGCGGCGGCCGGTCTCGTAGTTCGAGATGTAGAAGCGATAAATCTTCTCGTCCATGCCCAAACGGCTGAGCATGTCGCCCTGAGAAAGGCCGAGCGAGTTGCGGATGTGAAGGAGTTTTTCGGCGAGCCGCGCCGGTCGCTCCCGCGCGCTGCCCATCAGGATTCCCCTCCCGAATGAGCCACCGAGAACGTGCGCCGCTTGATTTTAGTTACTGTTGTAACTAAAATGTGATTGCGCAAGAATGTCGCCGTGAGAATGAGCCTTTCAAACTCAACGGCGATGCTCATCACTCGTCCGTGAAGGTGAGAATTGAGCTACGCATTGACCGTTGCCGGATTTTCAAACTGAGCGCGCGCAATGATAGCAGAGTTGCGCGCCCACGTTCTCACCTAAGTAGCAACAATCTTGCGGGGGTGCGTCCTGTGCTTGGGTGGGCCGCGCCCCCGCCCCGTGCGTCCGCCGATAAGGGTGCGGCGGACTGCGCGAGAGAGGCCGCCGCGTCCGGGGAGGGCGCGGCGGCCTCGGTTTTTCAAAAGTTGTCGCGCCGCGTGGGAGGCGTCTCAGTTGATGGCCATTCTTCTGACCGCGCCCGCGAGGATGAAGCAGGCGACGCCCGCAAACAGCGCGTAGTTGCGCGACATAAAGACGCCGAAGGCCATCGCGATCATGAAGAGGACGCCGAGCGTGCCGAGGACGATAGCCAGCATGTTGGCCGTCTGCCTAGTCATCTTTGGTTTTTCCTTTCGTCTCGTTGGGGGACGTGCGAGGCGTCTTCCGTCCGGTTGAAAGCCGTAAGACTTACCTTTAACTGAAAAAGCCGCAGACTTATATCACAGACGGCGCGCGCCGTCCGAGCGTCTGTCGTCCGTCAAACGACTTACGCCCGCGCGCTTTCGCAAGTTGCAAAGACCGGCGCGCGCGAGGAGCAGTCCGCCAGAACTCCGCGCGTCGCGCACACGCGAAATCTCCCGCGCGAAGCGAAGAAGGCGGCGCGCAGCCTTCGGCTCGCGGCGCGGCACGAAGGTTGTTTACTTTTAATGGCGTGAGCGCGGCGTGACTGAGTCGCCCCGAAGCGCCGGGAGGTTCGCGCCGTCACTTCGTTCTGTTAACATGCGCGACTCGGCTCGTCGAACAAGAAATGGAGAACCCTCAAATGGACGCGAAAGAAGACAGAGACCCCGTGCCCGAGCGCATCGTCGTCGTCGGCGGCGGCTTCGGCGGACTCTTCACCGCGCGCGCCGCCTCGCGCGCAGGCGACGTCACGCTCATCACGAGCGAGGATCACTTCCTGCACACGCCGATGCTCTACGAGTATCTGAGCGGGGAGGTCGAGGAGTGGCACATCGCGCCGCGCTACCACGAACTGCTCGAAGGCGACCGCGTGCGCTTCATGCAGGGCGCGGTCACGGGCGTCGACTTCGAGGCGCGCGAGGTCGAGGTCGCGGGGCGCGTGCGGCGCATCCCTTACGACTACCTCGTCCTCTCGGTCGGCGGCGTGTCGAACTTCTGGGGCGTCGAGGGCGCGGACAAACACACGATGCCGTTCCGCAAAATCCGCCACGCCGACGACCTGCGCGCGCGGATGATCGAAGTGCTCGACCGCATCCAGCCCGACGCCGCGCCGCAGGACGCGCGCGAGGCCGCGACCTTCGTCGTCGTCGGCGCGGGCGCGTCGGGCGTCGAGCTTTCGACGAAGATGATGGACTTACTCACCGACGCCTTCTCGCGTCGTGGCCTGCGCGGCGAGCCGCGCGTCGTCGTCGTCGAGATGGGCGCGGAGGTCGTCCCCGGCATGGACGCGGAGATTCGCCGCGTCGTCGAGCGCGCGCTCCACGAGCGGCGCATCGAAATCCACACCGAGACGCGGGTGGTGCGCGTCACGCAGGAAGGCGTCCTCATCTCGCACGGCGGGCGCGAGACGGAGATTCGCGCGGCGGGCGTCGTCTGGACGGCGGGCGTGCGCGTCAACCCTCTGGTCGAGAAGTTGGACGTGGAGCGAGACCGGCGCGGCCTCATCGTCGTCGAGGACTCTTTGCAGGTGCGCGGTCGGCGCGAGGTCTTCGCGCTCGGCGACATCGCGGCCGCGCGCAACGTCGTGCCGAGTCTGGCGGGGACGGCGCAGCTCGCCTTCCAGCAGTCTTCGCTCGTCGCCTCGAACATACAGGCGCTCATCGACGGCGGCGTGCCCGCGCGCGGACACTTCCAAGAGCTGGGCGAGGCCGTCAGCCTCGGCACGGACGACGCAGCGGTGCTCGCCGCAGGCCGCGTCGTGACGGGCCAGCTCGCGCGCCAAGCGCGCTTCGCCCTCTACACCACGCGCCTGCCCACGTGGCAGCACCGCCTGCGCGTCGGCGCGGCGTGGTTCTTCGGCGGCAAGCCCCCGCGCCCGCTCGGGCTGTGAGCGAACTCAAAATCCGAGGCCCCATCGCGCGCGGCATAGCACCCCTCACAGGCACGCTACGCCGCACGACGGGGCCTCATCAAGCGTTCGGCGCTTTCGTTTGTTGGGCTATAAACTTTAGAGCTATGAGAAACTTGAAGAGATTAGCATTCTCGGCATGCGTGCTATTGCTCAGTTGCAGTGTGGCAATCTCACAGCAAAATCCGTCGACAGGTATTGTCAAAGGTAACCTCGGCGCAAAACTTGACAGTCAAATGCGGCAGCTTACCGACAAAGGTTTTTCCGGCGTGTTACTTGTCGCCAAAGACGGACAAATCGTGCTTGATAAAGGTTATGGTTTGGCGAACAGGGAAAACAAAACGCCTTACACCGCCGAAACTGTTTTCACCGTCGGCTCGATTACCAAGCAGTTCACCGGCGCGGCGATTCTCAAATTGGAGATGCAGGGAAAACTTCG
>DASUNL010000172.1:0-3156 GCA_036277175.1 Pyrinomonadaceae bacterium
AAGACGATGAGGCCGAACGCCGTCTGCCGTTGGTGGAACAGGGCGAACAGCTGGGGCTCAACTCGATCACGCCGGAGCAGCACTTCACCGAGCCGCCACCGCGTTACACGGAAGCCACGCTGGTGAAGGCGCTTGAAGAAAAGGGCATCGGCCGGCCTTCGACTTACGCCGCGATCATGTCGACGATTCAGGAACGTGAATACGTCGAGAAGATTCAGGGACGCTTTCATCCCACCGCGCTCGGCAAGACCGTTAACGACTTATTGATCGATGGCGGCTTCGACGATCTTTTCAACGAGAGTTACACGGCGCGTATGGAGGAAGAGCTTGACGAGATCGAGGAAGGGAAGATGCGCTGGACGGATGCGCTCGAAGAGTTCTACGAGAAGTTTGCGAAGGACTTGAAGAACGCCGAGGCCGCGATGAAGGCCGCCAAGCAGCAGGCCATCCCGACCGACGAGGTCTGCGAAAACTGCGGCGCGGGCATGGTCATCAAGTTCGGACGCTTCGGGCAGTTCCTCGCCTGCTCGAACTACCCGGAGTGCCGCACGACGCGCGAGGTCGCGCGCAAATCAACGGCTGCGTCCGCCGACGGCGAGAGCCCTAATTCAGTAGCGGCGCAGGGCGGCGAGGCGGCGGCTGCGGAAGAAGAGACGTGCGAGCTGTGCGGCAAGCCGATGGCATTGAAGCGCGGGCGCTTCGGACAATTCCTCGGCTGCACGGGTTATCCCGAGTGCCGCAACATTCGCAAGATTAGCCGCGCCGGTAAGGTCGCGCCCGCGCCCGTTCCGATTGAGGGCGAGACTTGTCCGGTCGACGGCGCGCAGCTCGTCCGGCGTCACGGCCCTTATGGCGAGTTCGTGTCGTGCGCGAACTACCCGACGTGCAAGTACATCAAGCGCGAGACGACGGGCGTGGCCTGCACGCGGCCCGGCTGCATGGGCGAGCTGTTAGTCAAGAAGTCGAAGCGCGGGAAATATTTTTACGGCTGCTCGGAGTATCCGAAGTGCGACCGTGTCTACTGGGACAAGCCCGTGGCCGAGCCTTGCCCGCGCTGCAACGCGCCGTTCCTTTTGTTGAAGACGACGAAGAAGGGGACGACGCGCCTGTGTGCCGTCGAGGGCTGTGGCTATCGCGAGGACGCGCCGCCGCCGCAGACGGTCGAGGGCGCGCTCGGCGCAGACGACCGTCGCGCGGCGCGCTAGAAGTCGCGCTCGGCGCATGAAGCATCAAAGCGGAGGGTTTAAGGGTTTCGCTCCCTGCCCTCCGCTTTTTTAGTCGCGCGTCCGCGTTCTCGTTCACGCGGACGGCGCGTGAAACTTTCGTCAACGCGGCGGAGTATAAGGTGCTCGAACGTTCGTTCTCCCGCGCACATTCCGGGCCTTGGTTTTTAATTCATCACATCGTTTGAGGAGACTTCATCCGTGACCGCACGACGCGCGACACTCGCGCTCACACTCTCGACCGTCCTCCTTCTCCCGCTCGTCCTCTTCGCGCAGACGACCGCGCCCGCGCCCTCGACGCCGCCGCAGACGACGACGCCTGCCACGCCCGCGCCCGACACGACGCGCCGCACCCCGCCCGCGCTCGCCGCCGACGTCGAGCGCATCCGCGAAGAGGGCTTGAAGCGTTCGCAGGTGTTGGCGACCATCCGCCACCTGACCGAAGTCATCGGCCCGCGCCTCACAGGTTCTCCGGCCGCGCGCCGCGCCAACGAGTGGACGCGCGACCGGCTCACGTCGTGGGGACTTCAGAACGCGCGCCTCGAAGAGTGGGGGCCGTTCGGCCGCGCGTGGACGCTCGAACACTTCTCGGCCGAGGTTGTCGGCCCGTCTGGCTTCCCCCTGCACGCCTACCCGAAGGCTTGGTCGCCCTCGACGCCCGGCCCTCTGACGGCCGAGGTCATCAACGTCGCGGCCGACGACGAGCAGGAGCTTGAGCGTTACAAGGGGCGACTGCGTGGCGCGTTCGTGCTCGTCGGCGCGGTCAGGCAGCAGCCGGCCGACTTCACGCGGCCTCGGGCGACTCGCTTCACAGACGAGCAGTTGGCCCGACTCGAAGCCGCGCCCGACCCTTCGACGCTCCCGCCGCGCGCCGCGCGAATACTGACGGCCGAACAGCGCAACGCTCTGGAGTTCGCCGCGCGCAAGCTCCGCTTCTACCACGACGAGGGCGCGGCGCTGCTCATCGATTCGAGCCGCTCCGGCGACGGCGGCATGCTCCAGTTCGTCCAGTCGGCCGCAGTCCCGCAGTCGACGGCGGCGGGCGCGCAGCGCGTCGCGTCTTGGGAGAAGGACGCGCCGAAGATAGTCCCGCAAATCAGCGTCTCGAATGACCACTACAACCGGATGGTGCGCATGATTGAGGCGGGCGAGCGCGTGCGCGCGACCGTCAACATCGACGCGCAGATGACCGACGACGCGCGGGCCTTCAACACCATCGCCGAAATCCCCGGCACCGACCTCAAAGACGAGGTCGTGATGCTCGGCGCGCACCTCGACTCGTGGCACACGGCGACGGGCGCGACCGACAACGCGGCGGGCGTCGGCATGATGATGGAGGCCGTGCGCATCATCCGCGCGTCGGGTCTCAGCCCGCGACGCACCATCCGCATCGCGCTGTGGACGGGCGAGGAGCAGGGACTTTTAGGCTCGGAGGCTTACGTCCGCGAACACTTCGGGCCGGTCGTCGCGGCGGGCGCGTCGCCGAGCTTCAAGCCCGCGGCCGCGAACCTGAGCGCCTACTTCAACGCCGACAGCGGCACGGGGCGCGTGCGCGGACTCTACGCGCAAGGCAACCCGGCCGCGCGCGATTTGTTCCGACGCTGGCTCGACCCCGTCCGCGACCTCGGCGCGACCGTCGCGACGCTCTCGAACTCGTCGGGCTCGGACTTCCTCGCCTTCGATCAGGTCGGCCTCAACGGCTTCGACTTCCTGCAAGACGAGATTGAGTACGAGGTGCGGACGTGGCACTCGAACGAAGACACCTTCGACCGCGTCATCGAGGAGGACATGAAGCAGGGCGCGACGGTCGTCGCCACAATCGTCTACTCGGCGGCCATGTCCGACGAGAAGATTCCGCGCAAAGCCAGACGGTGAAGGCGAGAGGAAGGCGAGAGTAAACAGGTAGAAGGCGGAAAGGGGGAAGGGCGCGAAT
>DASUNL010000173.1:0-5179 GCA_036277175.1 Pyrinomonadaceae bacterium
GTCATTGACGACTCTTGGCTCTCGCGCCTCGAAGACGAGATTCTGCCGAAGGCGCAGACGGCGCGGCGCACGCCCGACGACACCGCGCCCGCTCTGCCGCGCGTCGCCGCCGCACTCATTGACCTCCTGCTCGTCGCCTTCCTCTCGTCGCCCTTCGCCGCCATCATCGAGCTGACGAGCGGCAACTGGTCAGACCCGCGCGTCGCCGCCTCGATGGGCGGCATCGTCCTCGTCGTGATGTTCCTTTACCTGACCGGCTCGACGGCGCTCGCGGGTCGCACGTGGGGCATGTCGCTCTTCTCCCTGCACACGGTCGACGCGGAGACGGCGCTCGCGCCCTCGGCCGGGCAGTCGGCCCGCCGCGCGCTCGTCTACATGCTCTCGCTCGCCACGCTCGGGATAGGCATCATCTACGCGCTCTTCGACGCCGAGCGCCGCGCCGCGCACGACCACCTGTCGGGCACGGTCGTCGTGCGCGAGTAGTCAAAGGCGACGAGGGAACAGCCCCGCCAGACACGGGCGGAAGGCGAAAGTAAGGAGACGGCTCTTTACTTTTGCCCTCCGCCTTCTTACTTTTCAAACACACGACGTGAAAGAGACTCTCATCAAAAGCGTGGCCGAAGAGCTTGCGCCGCTCGTCGAGGGGCGCGCGTGGGGCAAGGTCTTTCAGCTCTCGCGCGCCTCGCTCGCCGTCGATTTGCGAACGGGCGACGGTCGCTATCTTCTCCTTTCGGCCGAACCCAACGCGCCGCGCCTCTACATGATTGCGCGCACCGTTCGCGAGCTTGAGAAGTCTTCGCTGCCGCCTTCGCCCTTCGCCCTCGCGCTTAGAAAACATCTCGGCGGCGCGACGGTAGCGGGCGTCTCGAAGGACGCGGGCGAGCGCGTCGTGCGCTTCTCCCTCGACGCGCAAGACGAGGCCGGCCGCGCTCACTCGCCCACGCTCGTCGCGCAGTTGACGGGCCGCTCCGCGAACCTCTTTCTGCTCGACGACGCGGGCCGCGTCCTCGACTCGCTCCGCCCCGCGCGCGGCGAAGGTCAGGAGACCGGCGAACCCTACGCCCCGCCCGCGACGCAGGACTCCACACAGCGCGACGCGCATCGAGACGCGAAGCGAGGCGACGCTCAAGTTGCACGGACGAATGCCGGCGGGCCGCCCGACGAGCGCGGCCGGTTCGCTTCCCTCTCCGAGGCGCTCGACGATTTCTACAGTCGCCGCGAGCGCGAGCGTGCGTTCGACGCGCGCGCCTCGGCCGCGTCCGCGCGCCTGCGTCAAGCCATCGAGAAGCGACTCAAACTCCGCCGCAACCTCGAACGCGACCGCGAGGCGCACGGCGACGCCGACGAGCACAAACGCTTGGGCGACCTTCTGCTCGCCAACGTCGCCACGGCCGAGCGGCGCGGAAGCGTCGTGCGCCTGAGCGACTACTACACGGAGGGCGCGCCGACCATCGAAATCGAGATTGACGAACAGCGCACCCTGCAAGAAGAGGCCGCCGCGCGCTTCTCGCGCTACACGAAGGCCCGCCGCGCGTCGGAAGAGATGGCGCGCAGACTTGAAACCCTGACGCGCGAGTTGGACGCGCTTGAAGCTTTGCGCGCGCGTCTTCAAATAATCACCGAGGCGGGCGACGACGCGGCGCTCGAAGCGTTCGGCGAGGAGTTGCGCAAGGCGTCGGGCGAGGGCGCGCGGCGTCGCGCCGTTGATGAGAGACGCGCTGACGGGGGACGTAAGAAGGCGGAGGGCGTGCCGGGCGTGCGTCGTTATCGTTCGACGGACGGTTACGAAGTGATGGTCGGCCGCGCCGCGCGCGACAACGACCACCTGACTTTTCGCGTCGCGCGCCCCTCCGACATCTGGCTCCACGCCGCCGACTACCCCGGCTCGCACGTCGTCGTGCGCAACCACCTGCGCGGTAAAGTTGTGCCCCACCGCACCGTCATCGAGGCCGCGCAGCTCGCCGCGCATTTCAGTCAGGCGCGCAAGGACGCCAAAGTCGCCGTCCACTACACCGAGCGCAAGTTCGTCTCGAAGATTAAGGGGGCCGCGCCCGGCCTCGTGCGCCTCTCCTCTTTCCGCACGCTTCTGGTCGAGCCGCGCGAGGCGCTCGAACGCATGTAGTTAATCTTCAAACTCGTTGCGACACTTTCGCCAACGCGCCGCGCTACGCTCGGCCTGAATCTTTTTCGAGGGGGAGTTTTTCGTGGAAGCGAACAGTCTGGTCGAGACACTTGAGCGGAAGGCGTCCGAAGCGCTCGACGCGGTCGCGGACATCTTTGTCGGCGAGGCTTCGACGTTGCGCGATGGGACGGAGCACGCGGGCGTCGAGTTGCCGCGCGACCTCTACGCGCACCGCGAGGCGCAGACCGAGTGGTGGTACTACACGGGCCACATGCGAACGGACGGGGGCGCGCGCTTCGGCTTCGAGCTGGTCTTCTTCAAGCGGCGCACAGACCTTGACCGCTTCGGCGTCGTGCCTCTGCGTCTCCTCGCCAACCCGCTCTACCTCGCCCACTTCGCCGTCACAGACGAGACGCGCCGCACGTTTCGCTACGGCCACCGCAAGAGCGCCAACTCCATCTTCGAGCCGGCGGCCGTGGCGAGCGTGCGTCGCTACCTTCTCCAACTCGGCGACTGGTCGGTGCGCGAGGCGGGCGGGCTTCATCTCTTACACGCGACGCTCGGCGAAGACCTCGTCTTCGAGGCCGCGCTGCGGCCGACAAAGCCCGCCGCGCTCAACGGCCACGAGCGAACGGGCGTCAGCTTCAAAGACCGTGGCGAAGCTTCGCGCTACTTCTCCTACACGCGCATGGCGGCCGAGGGGCACATCACTTGGAGCGGGCGCACCGAACGCTTCGAGGGGTCGGCGTGGATGGACAGGGAGTTCGGCACTTGGCGGACGACCGAGGGCCAGAAGGGCTGGGACTGGTTCGCGCTCCAACTCTCGACGGGCGCGGAGCTGATGGCCTATCAGATACGCGACCGCGAGGGGCGTGCGAGTTCTTTTTCGAGCGGCACATACGTCTCGCCCGAAGGCGAGTCGAAGCACCTCGCGCGCGAAGACTTTCAGATAGAAGTGCTCTCGACGTGGCGCAGCCCGCGCACGGGCGCGACCTACCCGAGCGGCTGGCGTCTCTGCGCGCCCTCGGTCGGCATCGACGTGACGATTACGCCCGTCCTCGACGATCAGGAACTCGACACGCGCGGGACGACGATGATTGTTTACTGGGAGGGCGCGTGCCGCGTCGAGGGCCGCCACGGCGACGCTACGGTCGAGGGCCGCGCCTACGTCGAGCTTGTCGGCTACGACCGCTCGCACGAGACGCCTTCGCTCACGACCTTCCTCTTCGGCGACTCGCTCGACCGCCGATGGCGCAGCATCTTCGGCTGACGGCGCGGCGCGCGAAAGGCGTCGCTCCGTGGCCTCGCGCCGTTTGACACCCGGCGCGACGTGGCTTATTTTCTCCCTTTCGCAGGCGAGGCCCACCGAGTCCTTGCCGTCACATGCTTGGCCGATCCCCGACGCCGTCCGAGTTAATACCCACACAGCTAGGTTAGCCACTCCCCGCAAGCCATCTTCCAAATCGCATTAGATTTAAGACCGAAGGAGTATTTAATGTTGCCCGTCCACCTCGCCGACTGCCGCCGTCTGTCGCGGCGAATCACTTCGCGTGCCGCGCGCATGGTTCTGGCCGCCGGCCTGCTGATGCTGGCCTCGCTCCCCGCGCGCGCCGCCGCCGGAGACGTTGACCCGACCTTCAACCCCGGCACCGGCCCGACTTCCCGTGGCAGCGTCGCGGAAGTCGTGTTGCAGCCCGACGGGAAGGTCATCGTCGTCGGCCTCTTTTTCGGTGTGGGCGGCGCGCCCCGTGGCGGCGTCGCGCGCCTGAACGCCGACGGCTCGCTCGACACATCTTTCGCCGGCCCCGGAGCCAACTCGGGCGTGAGTGCGGCGGCCCTTCAGCCGGACGGGAAAATCCTCATCGGCGGCCTCTTCACCTCCGTTAACGGAACGCCCCGAGAGAAAATCGCGCGCCTCAACGCCGACGGCTCGCTCGACACGTCCTTCGAGTCGAAGCTCAGGGTGGACGTGTTAGTCAAAGACATCGTCGTTCAGCCGAACGGGAAGCTGCTCGTCGCCGGCCTGTTCACGACGACCGGCACGACGGTTAACCCCGGCGTGGCGCGGCTCAACGCCGACGGCTCGGTGGACGCCACGTTCTCCGTGCCGCAGCTCGACAACACAGTCGACGTGATGGCCCTTCAGCCCGACGGCCGCGTCGTCATCGGCGGCTTCTTCACCTCCGTCAACGGCGTCACGCGACGGCACGTCGCGCGCCTCAACGCGAACGGTGCGCTCGACACGTCGTTTCTCGCCTCCGGCGCGGGCGCTAACGAACCCGTCTTCGCGTTGTCGGTTCGGCCCGACGGCCGCGTCGTCATCGGCGGCTTCTTCTCAAGCTTCAACGACACCCCGCGCGGCCGCATCGCGCGCCTGCATGCGGACGGCTCGCTCGACACCTCTTTCCTCAACTCCGGGGCCGGAGCGGAGTCCACCGTCTGGGCGCTCGCGTTTCAGACCGACGGCCGCGTCGTCATCGTCGGCGACTTCAGTTCCTACAACGGCACGCCGCGCGAGAGGATAGCGCGCCTCAACGCCGACGGCTCGCTCGACACGTCGTTCCTCGCCTCGGGCGCGGGCGCCGACACCACCGTCTCGGCCGTCGCCGTCCAGCCCGACGGCCGCGTACTCGTCGGCGGGTTTTTCTCCAGCATCGCCGGCACCGCCCGCGACAGCGTCGCGCGGCTCGAACCCTCGGGCGCGCCCGACGCGACGTTCGTGCCCGCCCCCATCGTCGTGGCTCAT
The DNA here is from genome assembly GCA_036277175.1 of Pyrinomonadaceae bacterium. GTDB lineage: Bacteria > Acidobacteriota > Blastocatellia > Pyrinomonadales > Pyrinomonadaceae > DASQDT01. Next base: position 4,869 of record DASUNL010000173.1, read on the forward strand.
GCTCAGGCGTTGGCCTTGCAGCCCGACGGCAAAGTTCTCATCGGCGGCGTGTTCACGCGCGTCAACGGCGTGACGCGCCTGCGCCTCGCGCGGCTCGAAGCCTCGGGCGCGCTCGACGCAGCCTTCCCGAGCGTCGGCAGCGGCGCGAGTAACACGGTCGAGGCCGTCGCCGTGCAGCCCGACGGGAAGATTCTCGTCGGCGGCAGATTCACCAACGTCAACAACAGCATCCGCCGCCGGGTGGCGCGGCTCAACGCCGACGGCTCGGTCGACGCGGCCTTCAACGCGAACGTGCAGGACGGCATCGTGCA
>DASUNL010000174.1:0-7113 GCA_036277175.1 Pyrinomonadaceae bacterium
GGCGTCGCCTTCAGCCCCGACGGGCGGACGCTGGCGAGCATCAGCGCCGACCACACCGTCCGCCTCTGGAATCTCCACACCGGCGAAGAGACGCGCACGCACGCCGTCCGCTTCTTCACCCTGCCGGCGAACCACGGTAGCGTCGCCTTCAGCCCCGACGGACGCATCCTCGCGGCCAAAGCCGACGAGGGCTTGGTCAGATTGTGGGACGCCGCGACCGGCGTCGAACTGCGCACACTCCCGACGCCGAAGACCGTCACGGGTGGCGACCTCGTCTTCAGCCCCGACGGCAAGTTGGTCGTGACGGGCGGCGGGGCGGTCAGGTCTTGGGAGGTGGCGACGGGTCGTGAGCTGCCCCCGCTCGCGGGCGCTTACGACCATCTCGCCTTCAGCCCCGACGGACGCTTCATCGCCGCCGCCACCGACTCTTACGACAGTGCGAATCACATCAAGCTCTGGAACGCGGCCGACCGCTCCGAGCTTCGCACGCTGACGGCCGCCAAGCTCGACCCCGTCTGGTCGCTCGCCTTCAGCCCCGACGGAAACACTCTCGTCAGCAGCGACGAGGGGACGCTCAGAGTCTGGGACGTTGCGACGGGGCGAGAGCTGCGCGCCTTGGGCGCACACGGCGAACACATCCGCGCCTTGGCCTTCGGCGACGACGGCCGCATGCTCGCCAGCGCGAGTTGGGACTCGACCGTCAAGCTCTGGGACGCGCGCACGTGGGCTGAGTTGGCCTTGCTCGGCGGCCACACGGGCAACATCACCTCGGTCGCCTTAAGTCCCGACGGGCGCACGCTCGCCTTCGGCGACGACTGGGTGCGCCTCAAGCTCTGGGACTTGGCCGCCGGCTCGCAGAAGGGCACGGCCACGGCCGGCGAGCGCAGCTTCGGCGGCCCTAAAGTCCAGAGCCTCGCCTTCAGCCCCGACGCCAAGACCGTGACGCACGGCCTGAGCGACCTCTACTCGGGCGACGGCGCGTACATGAGCGTCAATGCGCCCGTGAGATTGTGGAGTCCCGACACGGGGAAGGAGCTAGGCAGGATTGAGGCCCGCGTCGGGAGTTACGAAGAAGAGTTGGACGCCGAGTTGGTCGCCTTCAGTCCGGACAAAAAACTTCTCGCCGTCTTCGGCGGGACGGGATTAGTGATATGGGACTTGCTGACGGGCCGCCAGTCGTGGGGCGTCGAGAGCGAGAAGAGTTACGTCACAAGGTCGCTGGCCTTTAGCCACGACGGGAAAGTTCTCGCGACCGGCAACTTTAATAAGACGGTCACGCTCCGCGACGCCGCGAGCGGGCGCGAGTTGGCCGCGCCTCTCGCGCACGCGGGGGAGGTCTCGGCCGTCGCCTTCAGCCCCGACGGGCGCGTGCTCGCGTCGGCCGACGCGACAGGCGCGGTCAAGCTCTGGGAGACGGCGACGTGGCGCGAGCTGAAGTCTCTATCGGCGGGCGCGCCCGTCAGCGCGCTCTCATTTAGTCTCGACAGCCGCGCGCTAGCCGCCGCCTCCGGCGACAAGGTCAAGCTCTGGGACGCGCAGACGTGGGGCGAGCCGCGCACGCTCGCGGGCCACACGGAGAGCGTCACGGGCGTCGCCTTCACGGCCGACGGCCGCCGACTCGTGACGGGCGGCGACAAGCGCGTGAAGCTGTGGGACGCGGCGACGGGCGAAGAGTTGGCGAGCCTCGTCTCACTCGACGAGGACGACTGGGTCGTCTTCACGCCCGACGGCCGCTTCGACGCCTCCGACGGCGCGCAGAAGTTGATGCACTACGTCCACGGCCTCGAAGTCATCACGCTCGAACAGCTCAAGGCCGCCTACTTCGAGCCGGGCCTGCTCGCCAAGCTCGCGGGCCTGAGCCGCGACCCCTTGCGGCCAATCGTCCCCTTGCGCGACGTGAAGCTCCACCCAGAGGTCGTCGAGCAGCGCATCGAGCCGGGGACGACGCGCCTCTTCCTGCGCCTCCGAAATCGCGGCGGCGGCATCGGCGAGGTGCGCGTCCTCGTCAACGACAAGCTGGCGGTCGCCGACGCGCGCGACGCCACGCTGCGCGCCGACCCTTACGTCCCGGAAGCCACCCTCTCGGTCGAACTCAAAGACAGCGCCTACTTCCGTGGCCAGCTCTGCGAGGCCGGCGGCGCGTGCCGCGACAACAAGGTGACGGTCGTCACCTCGAATCACGTCCGCGAGCTAGGCAAGGGCAACCTCACGAGCCGCGACGTCGTCTCGGGCTGGCGCGTCGAGGGGAGCGAGGAGTTCACGCTCCCGACGCTCTACGCCATCGTCGGCGGCGTCTCCGACTACGACGGCGACGAGATTGACCTCAAGTTCGCCGCCAAAGACGCCGAGGACTTCGCCGCCGCCCTGCGCGCGGGGGCGCAGCGCCTCTTCTGCCCGGCCGAGCGCCGCGAGTGTCTCGACAAGGTGCGCGTCGAGGTGTTGAGCACTTCGGGCGCGGAGGGGACGACCGCGCCGACGAAGGAGAACTTCCGCCGCGCCTTCGCCTCGGTCGCCGAAAAGGCGAAGCCCACGGACATCCTCGTCGTCTACCTCGCCGGACACGGCGTCTCGCTCGCCACGGGCACAGACACCTACTTCTACCTCACGCGCGAGGCGCGCAGCTCCCGCCGCGAAGACCTGACGAAGACCTTCGCGACGAGCGCAGTCTCCAGCGAGGAGCTGGCGCGCTGGCTGACGCTAGAAGAGTGGGTCGCGGGGCAGAAGGGCATCCGCGCGCTCAAGCAGGTCTTGATACTCGACACCTGCGCCTCGGGGACGGCCGCCGGCCAACTCGCTCTCACCGCCAAACGCGAGCTGACGAGCGATCAGGTGCGCGCCATCGAGTTCCTCAAGGACAAGACGGGGACGCACATCCTGATGGCGAGCACGGCCGACGCGCCCTCCTACGAGGCGAGCCAGTTCGGGCAGGGGCTTCTGACCTACGCGCTCTTGGAAGGCATGAGCGGGCAGGCGTTGCAGAGCGTCGAGTACGTCGACGTGCAGACGCTCTTCCGCTACGCCGAGCGACGCGTGCCGGAGTTGGCGCAGAACGTCGGCGGCGTCCAGCGCCCGATTAACTCTTCGCCCTTGGGCAAGACCTTCGTCATCGGGCAGATGTCGGGCGCGGAGCGCGCGCGCATCCGCCTGCCCGCGCTCAAGCCCCTAGTGCTTCGGCCGCGCTTCTCGTCGGGCGAAGAGGGCGACGACCCGCTCGACCTCGTGACCGCCTTGCGCAAGCGTCTCGACGCCGAGGGCAGTCACGAGTTCGTGCGCCTGCGACGAGGCGCGGGCGGCCCGGCCGAGCCGACGCTCGTCTACATCGACGACGACAACTTTCCGGGCGGCGTGCGCCCGACCGGCACGTACACGGTCGAGGGCAATTCGCTGCGACTGCGCGCGTACCTTCGGCGCGAGGGCAAGACCATCGCCACGCTCCCCGAAATCGTCGCCGAGCGCGACGCGGCCATCGAGCGCCTCGTCGCCGAGATTCGCGCCGCGCTCTCCAAGCTGCCGAGTCCGTGACGGCGCACAAAAAGAAGGCCGGGGGCTGACGCGCGTTGCGTGTGTCAGCCCCCGGCCTTCTTTTTCGTCACTAATCGGCCGCGACTCTTAAACGGCGACCACTTCCTCCTGCGCGGTCGGGTCGAGCAGAGAGGCGGAGGTGACTTTGTCGCCGCCGTCGGTCTTAATCAGCCTGACGCCCTGCGCGCCGCGCCCCGTCTTGCGGATGTCACTTGAGTCTATGCGGATGAGCTTCCCCTGCTTGGTGATTATCATCAATTCCGACTCTTCTTCGACGGGGAAGACGGCGACGACCTTGCCGGTCTTCTCCGTCGTCTTCATGTTGATGACGCCCTTGCCGCCGCGCGATTGCAGGCGGTAGGTCGTAATCGGCGTCTGCTTGCCGTAGCCGCATTCGCTGACCGAGAGCATCTTCTCGCGGTCGTCGGCCGAGACGGCGCAGACCGAGACGACGTAGTCGTCGGCCCGGAGGTCTATGCCGCGCACGCCGCGCGCCGCGCGCCCCATCGGACGGACGTCCTCTTCGTCGAAGCGGATGGCGAGGCCGTTGTGCGTGGCGATGAAGATGCGCTTCGTGCCGTCGGTCAGAATCACGTCGAGCAGTTCGTCGCCGTCGTCCACGTTGACGGCGTTGATGCCGTTCGTGCGGATGTTCTGAAACTCCGCGAGGCTCGTCTTCTTAATCACGCCTTTGCGCGTGACCATCACGACGTAGCGACCCTCGGAGAACTCGCGCACGGGGACGACGCCCGCGAGCTTGCGCGCCGAAGGGATGTTGATGAGGTTGACGAGCGCCTTGCCGCGCGCCGAGGGGAGCGCGTCAGGTATCTGGTGGACTTTGAGCTTGTAGACCTGCCCGTCGTCCGTAAAGATCATCATGTAGTGGTGCGTCGAGGCGATGAAGAGGTGCTCGACCCAATCGTCGTTCTTCCCCGTGCCCGCGCCCGAGCGACCCTTGCCGCCGCGCCCCTGACGCTGATAGGTCGTCACGGGCGTCCGCTTGACGTAGCCGTTCTTCGTGACCGTAATCGCGACGTCCTCGTCGGCGATCATGTCCTCGATGGTCAGCTCGACGCCCTCGTCGATAATCTCCGTGCGGCGCTTGTCGCCGAAGTCCTTACGCACGTCTTCGAGTTCCTTGATGATGACGCGACGCAAAGATTGTTCGTTCGCGAGAATCTCTTCGAGTTCCGCGATGAGACGAATTATCTGCTCGTACTCGTCGAGAATCTTCTGGCGTTCGAGTGCGGACAGACGACGCAGTTGGAGGTCGAGGATGGCCTGCGCTTGTAGCTCCGAGAACTCAAGCTTGCGGATGACCTTTTGCAGCTTCGTGATGAAGCCCGCGAGGGTCACGTCCGAAGGCGTGCCCTTCCAAGACTTGACCGTGCTCATCCCGTCGAAGTTGGCGGTGAGCCACGCGCGCGCCTCGTCGACCGAGCGCGCGTTGCGGATGAGCGGGATGATGTAGTCGAGCGCGTCGATGGCCTTGTTCAAGCCTTCGAGGATGTGGGCGCGCGCGCGGGCCTTGCGGAGGTCGTACTCGGTGCGGCGTCGAACGACCTCGCGGCGGAACTCGACGAACGCTTCGAGCATCTGCTTGAGGTTCAGGACGCGCGGCTGGCCGCCGACAATCGCGAGGTTGATGACGCCGAAAGATGACTGCATCGGCGTCAGCTTGTAGAGCTTGTTGAGGACGATTTGCGGGACGGCGTCGCGCTTGAGTTCGACGACGACGCGCATGCCGTCGCGCGAGCTTTCGTCGCGGAGGTCGGCGATGCCTTCGAGCTTCTTGTCGTTGACCAGCTCGGCGATGCGCTCGATGAGCCGCGCCTTGTTCACCTGAAACGGAATCTCGGTGATGATGATGGCGTCGCGCTCGGTCTGCCCGCGCCCGATGCGGTCGACGCCGGCCTTGGCGCGCATCTGGATGATGCCGCGGCCCGTCAGGTATGCCTGACGGATGCCCTCGCGCCCGTAGATGAAGCCGCCCGTCGGGAAGTCCGGGCCGGGGACGAGCTTGATAATCTCTTCGAGTTTGATGTTCGGCTTTTTGACGAGCGCGATGGTCGCGTCGACTATCTCCGAAAGGTTGTGCGGAGGGATGTTCGTCGCCATGCCGACGGCGATGCCGCCCGAGCCGTTCAAGAGAAGGTTCGGGACGCGCGTCGGTAAGACCGAAGGCTCGCTCAAGCTCTCGTCGTAGTTCGGCTGGAAGTTGACGGTCTCCTTCTCGATGTCGGCGAGGATTTCCGTGGTGAGCTTCGCCATCCGCGCCTCGGTGTAGCGCATGGCGGCGGCCGGGTCGCCGTCGACCGAGCCGAAGTTGCCTTGGCCGTCGATGAGCGGGTAGCGCATCGAGAAGGCCTGCGCCATGCGGACGATGGTGTCGTAGACGGCCGAGTCGCCGTGCGGGTGGTACTTGCCGATGACGTCGCCGACGATGCGCGCCGACTTCTTATAAGCCTTGTTGTACTGGTTGCCGAGTTCGTGCATCGCCCACAGCACGCGGCGGTGGACGGGCTTGAAGCCGTCGCGCACGTCGGGCAGCGCGCGGCCGATGATGACCGACATGGCGTAGTCGAGATAACTGCGCCGCATCTCTTCTTCAATGTTGATGTAGTTGTGTTCCGCTGTTTCCATTACAGGACCTTTCCGGTAAAATCCACGGGCCTTCGGAGGCGCGCGAGGGAGTCGCACCGCCGGGCCTTCTACTCAAGTCATAAAACGCTTGTCAGGGTACATTTCGAGACGTACAGAGGCCGGCCTGAAAGTACGACATATTGTAGCCCGAAAAGGGCGGTTTGGCAAACCCCTCTTTCGCGCGGAAACCCTGTAGAATCAGGGTTTTCGGCCGGTCAAAAGGGCCACTTCGCGGCATCCTCACGGTCGCAACATATTGCGCTCACCACGCGCGTGCGGCGGGCGGTCGTTGAGGATGGAATACGGAGAAAAATCGAGGCGTCTGCGCGAGCGCCTGAAGCTCGCCATCCCCGTGCGCGTGCGCTGCCGCGAGTCGGCCGACTTCGAGTGGGACGAGATGTCGCGCCTAATCGACGTGACGCCGTTCGGCGCGCGCTTCACGCTCGCGCGCCTGACCGAGACGGGACGCCTGCTTCATTTGACAATGCCGATGCCGCGACAGTTGCGTTGCTTCGACCACGTCGAGCCGCAGTACAAGGTCTGGTCGGTCGTGCGCCACGTGCGCGAGCACCGGCCGGCGGACGCGCGGCCCGTCGCGCGAAGCGAGGGCGTGCGCTTCGAGATTGGCGTCGCGTTCGTCGGTAAGCACGCGCCGGCGAGCTTCGCGCACGACCCCTCGACCCGTTACGACGTGGGGGCGCTCGCGCCGTCTGAATGCTCCTACGTGCTCGTCGAGCGGCGGCCGCCCCCGTCGCCGGAGGAGGGCGCGGGCGGGCGGCCGGAGCGCAAGCAGGAGACGCGCCTGCAAGTCCCCGTCGAGGTGCTCGTCGAGGTCTTCGACGAGCAGGGCGCGACGGTCGAGCGCGAGCAGACCGTGACGGAGAACATCAGCAGGCGCGGGGCGGCCGTCTGGACGACGCTCGGGGTCGAGCGCGGGCGGTTCGTGCG
>DASUNL010000175.1:0-7924 GCA_036277175.1 Pyrinomonadaceae bacterium
GCCGAACCATCGACCTCGCGGGCCGACTCGTCACGCCCGGCTTCAACGACGCGCACATACATTTTCTCGGCGGCGGGCTGTCGCTCCTGCGCGTCGAGCTGGTCGGCGCGCGGACGCTCGCCGAGGCGAAGCGGCGCGTGGCGGAGCGCGCTGCCCGCTCGCGTCCGGGCGAGTGGATTCTCGGTCGCGGCTGGGATCACACCTTGTGGGGCGGCGAGTGGCCGACGAAAAAGGATTTGGACGAGGCCGCGCCGAACAATCCCGTCTTTCTGCAACGTGTGGACGGCCACGTCAGTTGGGCGAACACGGCGGCCCTCAGCGCGGCCGGTGTGACGCGCGACAGCAAAGCGCCCGAGGGCGGCGAAATCCTGTTCGACGCGCAGGGCGAGCCGACGGGCATCCTCAAGGAGACGGCCGCCGGGCTCATCGCGCGCGTCGTGCCCGCGCCGACCGAGGCGCAAAACGTCGAGGCGCTTGAGCGCGCGCTCGAAGAGGCGCGACGCCACGGCATCACGAGCGTGCAGGACAACTCCGGCTACGAGACGACGAAGCTCTACCGTCGCTTGCTCGCTCAGGGGAAGCTCACGGTGCGCGTCTCCGAGTGGCAGAACTTTGAAGACACCGTCGAAGTGCTCAGGCGACAGCGTGCCGAGTTCGCCACGTTCCGTGACGACCCTTTGCGCCTGCGCTTGGGCGCGCTCAAAGGTTACGTCGACGGCACGCTCGGCTCACGCACGGCCGCCATGCTCGCGCCCTTCGCCGACGACCCCGGCAACAGCGGCATCCCGCGCCGCCCGCCCGAGGAGTTGACGCGCATGATAGTCGAGCGCGACGCCGAGGGTTTTCAAATCGCGCTCCACGCCATCGGCGACCGCGCCAACAGAATGGCCCTCGACGGCTTCCTCGCGGCCTCCAAGAATCCGCACGACGTGGGCGTCGCCTTGCAGGTCGATAAGTCCTTCACCCGCGCGGAGGTCGCGGCGATGAAGCGCGAGATAGAGGAGGAGCACCGTCGTCGTCGCCACCGCGTCGAGCACGCGCAGGTCGTCGCGCCGACAGACTTCGCGCGCTTCCGCGACCTCGAAGTCATCGCCTCGATGCAGCCGTCGCACGCCATCTCCGATAAGCGTTGGGCACAAGACCGTCTCGGCGAGTACCGCGTGCTCGGCGCTTACTCTTGGCACGCGATGAAGTCTTTCGGCGTCCGCGTCGCCTTCGGCACCGACTGGCCGGTCGAGCCGATTAGCCCTTACCTCGGACTCTACGCGGCCGTCACGCGCCAGAGCACGGAGGGCGACCCGGCGGGCGGCTGGTGGCCGCAAGAGAGGCTCACGATTGAGGACGCGATTCGCTTCTACACGGCGGGCGCGGCCTACGCCTCGTTCGAGGAACGCGAGAAGGGACAGATTGCCGAAGGCATGCTCGCCGACCTCGTCGTCCACACGCGCGACCTCCTGACCGTCAAGCCCGAAGAGATTTTAAAGACCGAGGCCGCGCTGACCATCTTCGACGGCCGCGTCGTCCACGAAGCCGCGCCGCCCCGGCCGTGAACCGACACGAACGAATCAAAGCGGAGGGAGTCTAAGGACGTGACCAAGCTGTTGCCGGTTCTCCTCTTCGCGCTCGCCGCCGCGTCGAGCGTCGCCGCGCAGAGCATCAAATCTCCCGACGGAAATCTCGCGCTCAACTTCACGCTCGCGGCCGAGGGCGAGCCGTTCTACGAGCTCACCTACAAGGGCAAAACGGTCGTCCGACGCAGCAGGCTCGGTCTCATGCTCAAAGACCAGCCCTCGTTCGACAAGGGCTTCGCGGTCGCTTCGGCCGACACGTCCGAGAAGGATGAGACGTGGGAGACCGTCTGGGGCGAGACGCGGCGCGTGCGCAACAACTATCGGGAACTCGCCGTCACGCTCCGCCAAGCGGCGCACAAGAATCGCGCGCTCGTCATCCGCTTCCGCCTCTTCGACGACGGCCTCGGCTTCCGCTACGAGTTCCCCGAGCAGGAGACTTTGCGCTACTTCACCGTCCAAGAAGAGCGCACGGAGTTTCGTCTCGCGGGCGACCACAAGACGTTCTGGATTCCCGGCGACTTCGACACCAACGAGTACGCCTACCTGACGACGCGCCTGAGCGAGGTCGACGCCGAGCGCGGCAAACAGTCGCAGGAGATTGCAACGCGCACCTTCTTCGCCGCCAACCTCGTCCAGACGCCCCTGATGATGAAGTCCGACGACGGACTCTACATCAACATCCACGAGGCGGCGCTCGTCGATTACCCGGCGATGGTTCTCTCCGTCGACAAGGGCGCTCACGCGCTCACGTCCGCGCTCGCCCCCGACCCGCTCGGCAACAAGGCTTACCTCCAAGCGCCCGCGCGCACGCCTTGGCGCACCATCGTCGTCAGCGACCGCGCCTCGGACATCGTCGCCTCGAAGCTGATTCTTAATCTCAACGAGCCTTCAAAACTAAAAGACGTGAGCTGGATTCGGCCGATGAAGTACGTCGGCATCTGGTGGGAGATGCACGTAGGCCGCGCGACTTGGAATTACGCCGACGGCATGACCGTCCGCCTCGGCGAGACGGACTGGTCGGCCTTGAAGCCGAACGGCCGTCACGGCGCGACGACCGCGAACACGAAACGTTACATCGACTTCGCCGCCCGTCACGGCTTCGACGCCGTCCTCGTCGAAGGCTGGAACGTCGGTTGGGAGGATTGGTTCGGCAACTACAAGGAGGAGGTCTTCGACTTCGTCACGCCGTATCCGGACTTCGACGTCGAAGGGCTGCACCGTTATGCCGCGTCGAAGAATGTCAAGCTCATCATGCACCACGAGACTTCAAGCTCGGTGACGAACTACGAGCGGCGCATGGACGAGGCTTACAGATTTATGAAGCGGCACGGCTACGACGCCGTCAAGACCGGCTACGTCGGCCGCATCATCCCGCGCGGCGAGTGGCACGACGGGCAGTGGATGGTCAACCACTACCTGCGCGTCGCGGAAAAGACCGCCGCGTACAAAATCATGCTCAACGCGCACGAGCCCGTCCGCCCGACGGGGCTGCACCGCACCTACCCGAACTGGCTCGCTTCGGAGGCCGCGCGCGGTAACGAGTTCAACGCATGGAGCACGGGCAACCCGCCCGAGCACGAGACTATCCTGCCGTTCACGCGCCTCATGGGCGGGCCGATGGATTACACGCCGGGCATCTTTCAAACAAGGATGGACGCCTACCAGCCGGGCAAGAAGGAACAGGTGCACACGACTCTGACGAAACAGCTCGCGCTCTACGTCACGCTCTACAGCCCGCTCCAGATGGCCGCCGACCTGCCCGAAAACTACGAGCGACACTTGGACGCCTTCCAGTTCATCAAGGACGTGGCCGTCGATTGGGACGAGACGCGAATCCTTGAGGCCGAGCCGGGCGACTACCTGACGGTCGTGCGCAAAAGCCGTGGGCGCGACGAGTGGTTCTTGGGCGCAATCACGGACGAGCAGGCGCGCACCGCGACGGCCCCGTTCGACTACCTCCCGCGCGGGCGTCGCTACGCCGCGACCATCTACCGGGACGCGGACGACGCACACTGGGAGACGAACCCCTCGGCTTACCGCATCGAGCGTCTCTTGGTCGACGACAAGACCGTGCTCAAGATAAGACTCGCGCCGGGCGGCGGCGCGGCCGTCAGTCTCCGTCCCGCCTCGGCCGACGAGTTGAGAACCTTGAAGCCGTATCGAGATTAGGCGGGCGCTAACGAACGCCCGGCCGCCGACGAAACTGCCCGCGCCTTGTCGAGAACAAGGCGCGGGCAGAGTCGTCTCACGCTATGCGTTTTGTCTCGCTTCGTCGGCGCGCGACCCGAAGCTTAGGGTTGGGTCACACCGGCGAAGGTCAACAGGTCGGCCACCGTGAAGTCGCCGGGCGTGGCCGAAGGCAGAATCGGCGTGAACCCGCCGGGGACGTTGAGGAAGGACGAGGCGTCGCGCTTGAGGATGCGGACGAACGTCGTGGCGACGATGCGGCCGCCGACCGGCCCCAACTGATTGCCGCCGCCGAGCACCGCCGCCTCGCGCAGCACGTAGTACCAGAGCGGCGTCCTCTTCAGGAGCAGACCGGCGTTGGAGTTGAGTATCGCCACTTCGGCCGCCGGAAGCCCCGAGGTCAACTGCGCCGGCGTCATCGGCGGGACTCCGAAAGAGTTCGCCATGCCCTGCCCGCTCGGCAGACCGAGGGCCAAGCCGCGCCGCAGGTTGCGCGTCGCGAGAATAGCCATCATCCCGGCGAAGCCGGGCAACTGCTCAAGCTCGTTCGCCAAGAAGCTGTCAATCCGCCGGGCCTTGTTGTGCATCGGCAGGGGGATGCCCGTGTCGAAGAATGAGTTGAAGTCAACGACCCAGTTGGAGAAGACCGGCAGGCGCGGGTTGCGGCTGAACTCGAAGACCTGCTGCATCGTGGCGTTCGGGAAGTTGAAGTTCACCCAGTAGCGGTCGCGAATCATGCTGTGGCCGAAGCGGTAGGCGGCCACGGCGAACTCGACCGGCATGCGGAACGGGCTCCCGATGGGGGCGGCGACGGTCGCCAGAGCGTTGTTGACCACCGCCGCGCCGCAGACCCTCCTCAGGAAGTCTTTCATCACGGCCCACTGGTAGTGGTGCGTCACGATGCGCTTGGCCTCGGCGAAGATGTCGCCCGCGAACGAGGCCGCCAGCAGGAGGTCGACGACGGCGTTGTGGAAGCGCAGCATCGCGTGGTGGAACTGCACGATGATGAGGTTCTCGTCGTTGCGCGGGTCGCCGATGACGCCGGTGTTCGTGCCCGAGATGCGCGGCACGTCCCAGTTCGTCTGCTGCACCATGCCGGCCGGCGTGCCGGTGCTGCTCGGGCCGCCGGGGCCGACGGGCGTGTTCGTCCCCGTCTTGAGCTTAATCGCGGTCGAAGGGCCGACGGAAGGGAAAACGTAGAGGAAGGGGTCGAGGCCGGGGCCGCGCCCGTAGACGGAGTCTAGGTCGAGCGCCGGGCTGCGCATGTTGTTAATCGTGTTCGCGTCCTGCTCGGAGTCGAGCGTCGAAGAGACGTCGAGCGTGATGTCGTGGTCGACGAACTGGCCGAAGTAGGTGAAGCCCGCCGGGATGTTGGACACGCCCGCGTCGGCCGGGTTGTTGGAGTTGATGTTGGGGTCGCGGCCGGGGTCGCCCATCATGTTGCCGAGTTGGCCGAGGAGCGCCTGCGACACGGCGTTAAATGGCAGCTTCGTCGCCGCGCGCAGGGCGGGCGTCGACATGTAGCCGAACTTGTCCGCGCAGGCCGAGGTCAGGCCGGGGAAAGGGAACCACGTGAGCGCAATCTTCGCGCCGTGGAAACGCCGGATTTCCGGCTTCAAGGCGCGGATCGAAGCCTTCACGTCTTCCGGCATCTTCTCGACGGGGAGGGCCGCCGGCTTGATGCGGTTGACGCTCGCCAAGAGCTTGTCGAGCGGCACGGTCGGGCGCACGTTAATCTCGGTGATGCGCGCGCGGAAGTCCTGTAGCGCGACCTGCTTCGAGTTGACGAAGCCCTTGGGAACCGAGGTGGACTTGAGGAATTCCTGTAACTGCTCGGGGATGTCGGAGGACGCTGCGGGGGTTTCGGCCGCCGCGGCGGGTTGCTTGGCGCTCTTTTTCGCCGAAGCTTTTTTCGCGGTCGCCTTCTTCTTGGTAGGCATGTCTTTTACCTCTTCGTAGGGATGGTGAGACGGAACTTTGTTCGCAATCTACATGCCGGAAAGGATTGACGAAAAAAGACGATGACAGACCCCTTTCGGCGGCCCAATCCGTCCCCGAGACTTAAATAGAAGACACGGCCGTCTACAATCGTAGACGGTCGAAAAGTGAAATGCGCGAACAGGCGTTAACAGGCGGAACAGGTGATGACAGGCGTTAACGGGCGTGCGGTCAGGTGCAAGAGTTTGTGAGGAGACGTTCGGCGTTTACGATTTACCGCTCACCTTCGATGAGCCTTGTGACTTCGTCGAGCGTGGGGAGCGCGTTGCGAGCGCCGAGGGCGCGGCACTTGAGCGCGGCGACGGCGCAAGCAAGCTTAAGACACGCCTCCAACTCCTCGCCCGCGAGCATGCCGTAGATGAACCCTGCGTGGAAGGCGTCGCCCGCGCCCGTCGTGTCGCGGCAGCCGCCGGGGACGGCGTAGGCCGCCTGTTCGATGAACTCGCCCTCGTGATAAATGACAGCCCCGCGCGCGCCCAAGGTCATCCCCGCGACCGCGCGTGCGGGCAGGCGCGACTTCATCTCGACTAACGCGGCGCGCTCGTCCCCCAGCCCCGTCAGGCGGCGCGGGAAATCCCCCGACCCGATGAGCACATCGACGAGCGGCAGAAGCTCCTCAAGCCCTTCGTAGATGTTGTCGATGTCGGCCGAGACAATCGCGCCCGCGTCGCGCGCCGCGCGCGCTACGACGGCGCACGCGCGCGGGTCGTGCGCGTCGAGGTGGAGGACACGCCCGCGCGCGGCGAGTGCGACCGGAGCTTCTTCGGCGCGGTAAGCGAGCCGCTCGTCCCTGTCCCAGATGATTGTGCGCTCGCCTGTGCGCGCGTCGATGATGATGAAGGCGAGCTGCGTGCGCGCGCCCTCGACCGTCTCGGCGAACTCCACGTCCACGCCCTCTTCTTCGAGTGACGCCAGCCCGAAGCGCCCTTCGGCGTCCGACCCGAAGCGACCGGCGTAGGCCGTGCGCAGGCCCATCCGTCGGAGCGCGACCATCGCCGAAGCCGTCTGCCCGCCGGCCGAGCGGACGTGCTCATTGAGCCTCACTTTCGTATCGAACTCCGGATAGGCGGGGACGACCACGAGATGGTCGACCGCGTTCAAGCCGAAGCCCACGCAGTCGAACTCTCTCCGGCCGGGAATCTCGAAGGGCAGTCTCACTCGTCGGTCGCTCCTACAATCGAAGCTTTAAGACTCACCGGGCCGTCGTCTCGGAAGACCCGTCGGCCGCCTCCTCATGACTCGCGCGCTCGTCTCGCTCGACGAGCGTATGCTCGATGCGACGGTCGGGGATGAGCCACATGACGGCGACCACGACGTAGAGCGCGCAGGAGAGCCACGGGTTCAGGAAGGCGAGTGAAATCGCCGCCACGTAAATCACGACGGAGAGCTTGCCTTTGAAGTCGCGTCCGAGCGCGCGCGCCAGAGCGGAGTCGCTGCCGTGATGCGCTATCAGCGTGCGCGCGAGAATGTAGTAAGCGATGGCCGCGCAGAGCAACACGACGCCGTAGAGCGCCACCGGCCACGCGGCGAAATGGTTCTCGCCCATCCACCCCGTGACGAACGGGATAAGCGACAGCCAGAACAGAAGATGCAGGTTGGCCCAAAGAATCCGACCATTGACGTGCCGCGCGGCGTGTATCAGGTGATGATGATTGCTCCAATAGATGCCGACGAAGATGAAACTCAGCACGTAGCTTAAGAAGACTGGGACGAGCATCCGCAGCGCCGCCAAGTCTGTCCCGTGCGGCACCTTCAGCTCCAACACCATAATCGTAATGATGATGGCCAGCACCCCATCACTAAACGCCTCCAAACGCCCCTTACCCATTCCTAATCTCCATGCAATGCTGCATCAACAGGTCAACGCCCTTTCCGTGACCTCTTCGTTGTTTTGACAATCTTCCCTAGGTGTTTTCTTGCTTAAGTGCTTTTGCACTCATTGTTATTGACTTAAACTCAGAGACAATATCCTTTAGCTCCCTTTTTATTTCAATCAACTCTGTCTCCCTTTCGGTTTTTTCGCGTTCAAGATCAGTAATGCGTCTGTCCAATGTCTCTCTTTCAATTAGGAAGGCTTTCTTCTGAGATTCAAGTAGAGATACTGCTCGATCATATTGAGTCTCTTTCAAAAGTTCATTTCGAGCTTTGAGGATTTCTATTTGCTGACT
>DASUNL010000176.1:0-10746 GCA_036277175.1 Pyrinomonadaceae bacterium
TTCGCCAGTTCGACGAGAGGCTTTCTGATTCTCTGTTGTGGCTCAAGGTCGTGCTCCTGTATTTCGAGGAAGTAATTCCCTTTCCCCAAAATCTCCTGAAACTCTTGCGCGGCGCGGCCCGCGTCGTCGCAAGCTCCGCGCGCGAGAAGCGCAGAGGGGACGCCCGACATGCAGGCGGAAAGTCCGATCAGACCCTCCGAGTGCTTTGCGAGTAGCTCCCTGTCGATCCTCGGCTTGTAATAGAAACCCTCCGTGTAAGCCTTCGAGGTGAGCCGCACGAGATTTCGATAGCCGTCGAGATTTTTCGCTAACAGGATGAGGTGATAGTTAGCCTTTTCACCCGGCCGGACGGCGAGTTTGTCACGATCCTGACGGCCGCCCAGAGTGATGTAAACCTCGCAGCCGATGATGGGCTTTACACCCTGCTCCTTCATCGCCGTGTAGAAGGAGAGCGCGCCGAAGAGGTTGCCGTGGTCGGTGACGGCGCACGCCGGCATCTCCATCTCGGAGACCTTCTTGGAGAGCGGTTTAATCTGTATAGCCCCGTCGAGAAGGCTGTAGTCGGTATGAAGGTGCAGGTGTACGAACTGTTTGCCGCGCATCTTTAATCCGTGGAAAGGATGATTGAAGTGCCGACAGGGGTCGACACACAGAGCTTAGGGCCGTGACTATAACACGTTACAAAGTGACGCCATGGTCGCGCGGGCTTCTGGGCTCAGGCAAGGCGGGAGGTAAAACCTTTGACGAAAATGGTTTTCAGACTTGATGACAAAATGCATTTAAAGGGATGGCTCAGCGGCTCATTCCCACTCGATTGTGCTCGGGGGCTTCGAGCTGATGTCATAAACGACCCTGTTGACTCCCCTCACCTCGGAGACGATGCGCGTCGATAGTCTCGACAGAACGTCGTGCGGGAGTCTCGCCCAATCGGCCGTCATGCCGTCGACACTCGTCACCGCGCGTATGGCGATGACGCGCTCGTAGGTTCGGAAATCACCCATCACGCCGACGGTCGAGACGGGCAGAAGCACCGCGAAGGCCTGCCAGATGCTGTCGTATAGATTCGCAAGCTTTAGCTCTTCCTCGACGATTCTGTCCGCGCCGCGAAGAATCTCAAGCCCCTCGGGCGTTATCTCACCTAAGATGCGCACCGCAAGCCCCGGCCCCGGAAATGGATGACGGCCTAAGATTTCCTCCGGGACACCCAACTCCCTTCCGATCTGCCGCACTTCGTCCTTAAACAACTCTCGGAGAGGCTCAATCAGACGCAGGCTCATCTTTTCGGGCAGCCCGCCGACGTTGTGGTGGCTTTTGATGACGGCCGAAGGGCCTTTGACGGAGATGGATTCGATGACATCCGGATAGAGCGTCCCCTGTACGAGGAAATTCACATCGCCGAGTTTCTTCGCCTCCTCCTCGAATATCTCTATGAAGACGCGGCCGATTATACGTCGCTTCTGCTCCGGGTCGGTGACACCGCGCAACTCTCCCAAGAATTTATCGGACGCATCCACCCCGACGATGTTCAGATTCATCCTCTCCCTGAAAAGTGCCAGAGTCGATTCAAACTCCCCTTCGCGCAAAAGTCCCGTGTCGACGAAGATACAGACTTGTCTGCGGCCGATGGCGTCGTTGGTGATTGCGGCGGCGACGGCCGAATCCACCCCGCCTGAGAGTCCGCAGACGGCCCTCCCTTCGCCAACGGCGGCGCTGATTTTTCCCACCTGCTCCCCGATAATAGTCTTCGGCGACCAATCAGGCTCGATGTTACAGACGCGGAAAAGGAAGTTTCTTAAAACCTGCGAGCCGAGCGGCGTGTGAGCGACCTCTGGGTGGAACTGGACGCCGAATATGCTCTTGCTTAAACTCTCAAAAGCGTTAAGCGATTCATTTGTATAAGCAGTTATGCGGAAGCCGGGCGGAAGCGCCGTCACCTCGTCGCCATGACTCAGCCACACGTCAAGCTCTTCGGGTAATCCCTGAAACAGGGGGCTTTGCTGCTCGACCACGCTGAGCCTCGCGTAGCCGTATTCGCGATTCGCCGAAGGCTTTACACTCCCCCCCAGTCTATGAGCTAGGATTTGCAGTCCGTAGCAGATGCCGAGTATCGGGCAGTCGACTTTTTCCAAGAGGTCTGCGGCGGGCTGGGGGGCGTCCGTATCGTAGACGGACGAAGGGCCGCCCGAGAGAATCAAGGCGCGTGGGCGGCGTGTGAGGATAGTCTCGGTACTGGTGTTAAATGGGAGAATCTCACAGTAGACGCCCGCCTCCCTGACCCTGCGGGCGATGAGTTGCGTGTATTGGGAGCCGAAATCGAGTATGAGGACGGTGTCGTGCCCTTCATTTTGCGTCAATGGAAACCTCCGCACGTCTTTCCGCGTCAGACGTTATGAATTTGCGCTTCGACGATGACTTGGAGATTATATGCGCGGCGCATTTATTGGCAAAGTGGAATCACATGACCTTCAAGACTATTGATTTTACACGCAAGCCGATGTCACTCGTGGGCGTCGTCGTCCTGTTTGCTGTCATCATTCCGCCCGCCATTCACTTCCCCGCTGCTCACTCGCAGACTCTACATGGAAAGCTATCTCTAAGTAATCCGCTCGTCAGCAGGTGGGAGTACGGGACGGATCAAACTCTCAACCTAACGCCTGCGGTAAGGGAGGGTGCGGTTTACCTGCCCTTGGCGGCTGGGAATCTTATCGCCCTGCGTTTATCGGATGGGAAACTTGATTGGCGCGCCGAGATGGGAGGAGACATCACTGCCTCTCCGGCCTCAGACGAACGCGCCGTCTACGTCGCCTCGCAGACGGTGACACCGCTCGAATACGCGGCGCGCACAGAGGGCACTCTCAGAGCCCTCAGTCGAAATAGCGGGGTCACGCTCTGGTCGAGAACCCTGCCGTCCCCCTTGAAAGGCTTTATCGCCGTTGACGAAACAGGTCTTTTCGGCTCAGGTGGAGACGGGCAGTTCTACGCCTTCGAGAAGGAGACCGGGAAGACCCGCTGGGTTCTGAGCCTGAGCGCCCCACTGACGACTTCCCTCACCAGCACGGCGGGCAGCATCTATGTCGGCAGCAGGGACGGTTTTGTCGTTTCAATCGAAAAGAATAGCGGGACGAATCGCTGGCGTTATCAGACTCCGGGCCTTTTGGTTACGTCGCTTGCCGTAGGGAACAACAGGGTCTACGTCGGGACGGCGGAAGGTTTCGTACTCGCTCTGGACGAGTCCACGGGGAACTTAATCTGGAGAGCGCGAAACGGCTCGGGCATACAGTCGCTGGCCGTCACCGCGCAGGGCATCATCGCGGCCTCGTCGGACAATTTTGTTTACCTGCTCTCGACGAGGCGCGGCAGGCGCATCTGGAAAAGACAACTGTCGGGGCGCGTGACGGCCGCGCCGGCGGTTCTCTCTCAACAGGCATTCTTCTGCCCGCTGGCCGGGGAGGAATGTGTCGTGGTCGATTTGAAGTCCGGGAGGAAGGTCAATCGCCTCGTCGTGGGCGAGGACAACAACACGTCCGCGTCGCCCCAAGTGGCCGGCAATCTCTTGCTGGTAACGACGCGGCGCGGTCTGCTGGCGTTCTCCAACCCTGACAGCTAGCAGGTTTGACGTCGCCTTAACAGGCTATGGGCTTGAGGTAGAAGCTTCGCCGTCCTAGCGTCGAGGTCTGACGAGGGAGAAGAGGCGGCTGAGCGGGCCGTAGAGCACGTATGAGGCCATGAGTACGAGCAGCACTTGCCGCGAGAAGAGCCACACGAGCATCGCCACCGAGATGACAAGAAGAATCACCACGCGCGTCGTGCGTCGGCTCCCCCCGATGGCCTTGAAGCTCGAATAGCGCACGGTGCTGACCATCAGCAGCGCGAGCGTCGCCATCAAAGCCATCATCAGTCCGCTATAGATTTCAGCCGTGCGGCCGCCGTAACTGCGTAGAGGCGCGGGGGCGAAGTGTATCAGCGCGGCGAGCATCCCCGCCGCCGCCGGGATGGGCAGCCCGACGAAGTTCTTCTTGTCGAGCTTCGCCGTGCCCTCCATCAGAGGGCGCGGGCGCATCGCCTGCACGTTGAAGCGGGCCAGCCTGAAGCCCCCGCACATGAGGAAGAAGAACGAGACGAACCAGCCGAATTTATGCTCGGGCGACCCCTCCTGAAAAGTTGAGCCGTAGGCCCAGACGTATGTGAGGACGGCGGGCGCGATGCCGAACGTGAGCACGTCCGAGATGGAGTCGAGCTGCACGCCGATTTCCGTCGTGGTCTTCGTCATACGCGCGATGCGCCCGTCGAGCGTGTCGAAGAGGATGGCCCAGCCGATGGCGAGCGCGGCGTTGTTGATGTGGACGGCGGCGGCGGCCGCATCCCCTTCCGCGCCGCCGAGGAGTTGGAAGCCTTTGAGGGCGCTCATCACGGCGTAGTAGCCCATCGCGACGTTGGCCGCCGTGAAGGCCGAGGGCAAGAGGTAGAGTCCTTTTTTGAGACCCTTGCGCTCAACTTTTGTCGGCTCGTCCGGCTCGACGCGGGGAGTCTCAACGGCCATCGCTGACCCTCCCGACGACGGTCACTCCGCCGCGCACGCGCTCCCCTGCCTTGACCCGAACCTCAATCTCAGGCGGGAGTAGCAGGTCTGTTCGGGAGCTGAATTTAATTAGCCCGATCCTCTCGCCGAGCGCGACATGCTGGCCCGGATGCTTCCAGCAGACGATGCGACGCGCGAGGATGCCGGCGATCTGCTTGCAGACGACGGTCACGCGCTCGCCGCGTATCGTCAGGGCGTTCTGCTCGTTGACGATGCTCGCGTCCTCGCGCGTCGCCATTCGGAAACGGCCCTTCGTGTAGACGACGTCGGTCACTTCGCCCGCGATGGGCGAGCGGTTGATGTGGACGTCGAAGGGCGAGAGGAAGATGCTGACGAGCGTGGGCGAGTGGTCGTCGGCGGGCGAGACTTTTTCGACGCGCGTGACGCGACCGTCGGCCGGCGAGACGACGACGGCCGGGTCGTCGGGCGAGACGCGGTGCGGGTCTCTGAAGAAGTAGGCCATGAACGCGGCCAGAAGGAAAAGTGGGACGGCGACGAGCCAGAGCCCGTAGGCGGCGGCCGCCGCACCCGCGACGAGTGGGACGAGTACCCAGAGGATTCCGTCTCGCGCCATAGACAATTTGAACCGCGTGCGTCGAAGCTTCGGGCCGGCGTCCGCGCCGTCGGGCCGGCCCATTTATAAAGAAACGGGAACGCCAACAGAAATGGTCGCGTCCCCGTCCTTAATCTTGCGAGAGTCTACGCCGGAAGGGCGCTGAGCCGCTCGCGCGCTTTAGTGCGCCGTCTCGTGCGACTTCTGATGTCGCAGAATGATTGCCTGCATCTGATCTTTTACGGCGAGCTTCTTCTTCTTCAGGGTAATCTCTTCGAGCTGCTCTTCGTCACTCGGATATTGCAGAGAGGAGAGTTCGCTGAGACGCGCTTCGTAACGAGTGTGCTCGCGTGCCAGTTCGCGAAACTCCGGATCGCTCGTCATCAGCAACTCCTTCAGGCTATCCGTGCTTGTGGTTTCCATGGCGGGAAAGCTCCTTTCAGATGCGTCGCGTGATTTTGAGGAGCGCGCGGGCGGCGATTTTTGGCTCGCCACCTGCGCCCTCCGAAACTCTCTGCGGTTGGAAAATGGTAGCCCAAAGGGGCGGGCATATCAAGCCTGTTGCGTCAGGTCGGCCGCCATCACGAGCGCGTCTTCCTGCGGGTGTCGGTAGTAGTTGCGACGCCGCCCGACCACCGCGAATCCGTGCCTCGCGTAGAGCGCCTGAGCCGCCGCGTTGCCCGCCCTCACTTCGAGCGCCGCGCCCTTCGCGCCGAGCGCGCGCCCGCGCTCAATGGCCGCGCCCAACAGACGACTCCCGATGCCGAGACGCCGCGCCTCCTCGACGATTCCGATGTTGTTGACGTGCAGCTCTTCGCCCGCGACGCGCGCCGAGACGAAGCCGAGTACTCGCGGCCCGGCAAACCGCGTGGGGCGCGCGCTGCGCGCGACGAGCATGATGGCCTCGGGCCTGTCCAACTCGCCGCGATACCCGTCCCAGCCCCAACGGCTCAAACCGCTCGACTCTTCAATCTCCACGACTTCGAGCAGGTCGTGCTCGGTCATGCGACAGAGGACAAAACTGTAGTCTGTGTTCTCGGCTACTTTGACGCTGGACATTTCTCTTTCAACTCGGCGTCGGAAGCGCGCACGTAGAGGGCGCGCAGCTCCGACGCTTCTTCGACCTCACCGGCCCGAAACTTTCGCAGCGCGATGGCCGCGACGTGCTCGGCAAGTTTGCCAACGGGAGGCACGAACGTCCAGCCCCGGCCGGCCCGCAAGCCCTCCACGTCGCCCCCTTCAAGAATCGCCACCCCGAAGCTCTCGGCCGCAGCCTTCAACGACTCGAACAGTTCCCCGCCCCCGACGCCGACCCATTTGACGTGTCCGCCCGCGCGTGCCACTTCCGCCGCCAGAGTCGAGGGCGCGACGTGCGAAGGCTTCGACAGCTCCGTCACCTCGCCCACGTCGTTGACCGAGAGCGTCTGCGCGAAGACTTCGCCACGTCCGGCCGGCGCGAAGGCGACGAGCGTCTCCGACGGTCTCGCCGCGTAAGCGATGGCGTGGAGCGTGGGGACGCCGACGACGGGCCGACGGAGCGTGTCGCCGAACGCCTTGACGGTCGCCAGCCCGGCTCTCAAGCCCGTGAAGCTGCCCGGCCCGGAGGTCGCCGCGAACAGCTCGACGTCATTGATTTTTACGCCCGCCGTCTTGAGCGCCGCGTCAACGTCGGAGAGGACGCTCGACGCGCCCGAGTTCTTCACGTCACAGCGTTGGAGCGCGAGCAGGCGCGCGCCGCGCGTGACGGCGACGCTCCGCTCCGGCGTCGCCGCATCAATGCTCAAAATCAAAATCTCTTCGGACACTTATGAAAAATTTCGCATGCGCCGTGACGACCCGGCGAGAGTCTGAAGGACTCTCTTCACAAACCTCTCGTTGACATGCGGCGCGCGGAGGCGCGATTATAGGTCTTGAAACTGACCAACGCAAACAGCCTATTTTTCGGCGGACGCGGCCGTCCGCCGTTCGCACACGATGTCTAAGCGTATCGGAATTCTCACGGGGGGCGGCGACTGTCCGGGGCTGAACGCGGTCATCCGCGCAGTCGTCCGCAGCGCCACGTCGGGCGCGGAAGCCTCCGAAGTCATCGGCGTCCGAAACGGCTGGGATGGGCTCATCCAGAACGACCTGACGCCGCTCACGCGCGAATCCGTCTCCGGCATCCTCCCGCGCGGCGGCACGATTCTCGGAACCTCGCGCAGCAACCCTTGGGGCGACGCCGACGCGCTCGGGCGCATCCGCGTGACTTGGGATGAGCACCGGCTCGACGCGCTCATCGTCGTCGGCGGCGAAGGCACGCTCCGCGCCGCGCGCGACATGTGGCGCGTGCAGAACTACCCCATCGTCGGCATCCCGAAGACGATTGACAACGACCTCGACGGCACTGACTTCAGCTTCGGCTTCGACACGGCCGTGACGGTCGTCACAGACGCCGTCGACCGCCTGCACTCGACGGCCGAGTCGCACCACCGCGTGATGGTCGTCGAGGTGATGGGGCGTCACACGGGCTGGATTGCGGCCTACGGCGGCATCGCAGGCGGCGCGGACGTGGTGCTCGTCCCCGAACATCCGTTCCGCATGTCGCGCGTCTGCGAGGTTCTCTTGAAGAGGAAGGAGCAGGGGCGGCCCTTCTCGGTCGTCGTCGTCGCGGAGGACGCGCGGCCGCACGAGGAGGAAGATTTCTTAAGTCCCGAGACGCGCGAGGAGATTTACAAGCACGACCGACTCGGCGGCATCGGCTTCTTCCTCGCGCGCGAGATTCAGGAGCGGACGGGGATACAGGCGCGCGTCACCACGCTCGGCTACGTCCAGCGCGGCGGCTCGCCCACACCTTTCGACCGCGTGCTCGCCACGCGCCTCGGCGTCAAGAGTTACGAGATGGTCGAGAACGGTGAGTGGGGTCGGATGGCGTCGGTGCGCGGCAACAAGCTCGTCAGCGTCCCGCTCGACGAGGCCGTCAACAACCTCAAACGACTCGACGATGAGATTTACCGCGTGGCCGAGATTTTCTTCGGCTAACGTCTCACTTGGAAGCGTCCGCCCCGCCACTCGCCGACGCCGCCGCGCCCTCGGCCTTCGCCTTCTTCGTCGTGTCGGCGACCACTTCCTTGATTTCCGATTCCAGACGCTCGCTCTTGATGTCGAGCCGCAGACGGTTGTAGAGGCTCATGTACTGGTTCGCGACCCAGACGAGCGCGAAGCCCGCGACGAGGTATCCCCGCCAGTCTTCGTAAATCAGCTTGTAGCGCGTGATGAAGAGGAAGAGGATCGTCACGTAGTGGCTGAAGCAATACTCGCAGGTGAAGAGGTAGAAAAACTTTCGCTGATACCAGCGACGGCAACTGCGGCTGCGCTCGACGCAGAACTCGCGCGGCTCGCGGAAGACCTCTTCGTGCGTCACTGTCCAGGCGATGCACGCGATGGGTATCGCGAGGAGAAACAGATAGGCGACCTGCAAGTACAAGCTCATCGTTCAAGCTCGACGTTCAAACTCGACGCTGGCGGACGGCGACGTTCACCGCGAAGCCTTTGACGAAACTCTAGCGCGAAGGCTTGACCGCGCGCGCCATCACGTACTCGATGAGGCCCATGCGGAATGTCCTGTAGAGCACGATGTCGATTATCGTGCCGAGGCGGCCCGCGACGAAGCCGCGAATCTTGGCGTTCTGCGCGATGGTCTCCGGCCTCCGCTGCTCGCGGTAGTAGCCGGGGATGGTCAGCGCGCCAATCTCCTTCAAATCAATCTCCGCGAACCCCGCCTCGCGCAGCTGCTCCTCGTAGACCTTCGACGTGATGGCGTTCTCCTTCGGCACTTTCCAAAGGCGGCAGACGAGTCCGACGAAGAATCGCTCGACGGCCGTGCGCGGCTCGCGTTTTAAGCTGTAGTCGGTGATGCCGACGACGCCTCCCGGTTCGAGCACGCGGAAGGCTTCGCCCAAGAACTTCCGGCGCGTGTCGAAGTGTACCGTGCCCTCGATGCTCAGAAGGTGCGAGAAGCTGTTGTCGGGGAATGGAATCTCTGTGGCCGTCCCGTGGTGGAAGTGTATGCGGTCTTCGAGTCCCGCCTCGGCGGCGCGGCGGCGTCCGTGCTCGACGTGTTTCCAAGTCACGTCTAAACCGTCAATCGTCGCGGGCGCGAAGTTGCGCATCAGGTAAACGTCCTGCGTGCCCATGCCGCAGGCGACGTCGAGAAGACGGCTGTCGGAGTCTAAGCCGAGCAGTTCGCCCATCCGTTGGACGAGGTTCTCGGCGGCGAGCTGGAAGTCTGTGATGCCGTCGTCCCAGAGGCCGAAATTCAGATAGCCGTCGTGGTGGTCGCCGAAGTTCTCAGCGCCCTGCCCGTAAAAGTTCTCGACCTTGCGCTCGTGCGTCGCGCTCGACCAGACCGAACGTTCGGGAGTGCTCATCTCTCGCTCGCTTTCTCAGAAGTTGAAACCGCGTTAAGTCGGCATACTCGCATCCCCGCGCCCGCGTGTAAAGACGGCGGCCGCGCCGACGCCCGAAATTTCGGGCGCGGAGTGCCTTTCGGATTCACCTGTGATAGCTTTGTCGTCTCCGGTCGGCGTGAACTACACCCTGCGGCCCGAAACTCGATGACGAACTCCGTAACTCCTCTCACACCGATGCTGCGCCAGTATCACGAGCTGAAGCAGCAGCATCCCGGCACGCTCCTCTTCTTCCGACTCGGCGACTTCTACGAGCTGTTCTACGACGACGCCGTGACGGGCGCGCGCGAGCTTGAGATAACTCTGACGGCGCGGCACAAGGAGCGCGGCGCGTCGATTCCGATGTGCGGCGTGCCGCACCACGCCGTCGCCAACCACGTCGCGCGCCTCATACGCAAAGGCTTTCGCGTCGCCATCTGCGAGCAGACCGAAGATGCGTCGAAGGCGAAGAAGCTCGTGCGGCGCGAGGTGGTGCGCGTCATCACGCCGGGGACGGCGATTGACCCGCAGCTCGTCGAATCGAAGGAGTCGATTTACCTCGCCGCGCTGTGCGGCGCGGGCGACAGTTACGGCGCGGCGTTCCTCGACCTCTCGACGGGCGAGTTTCACGCGACCGAAGCCACGGGCGCGGACGCTTGGGCGCGCATACGCGCCGACATCGAGAGCTACGCGCCGCGCGAGCTTCTCTTCCCTCAGTCGCTCTCCATCCTCATTCGCGAAACTTACGCCGGGCGCGCGTCGCACACCGCGCCGCTCCCGCTCTCTGACTCCGGCGACGAAAACGCGAATCCCGTCGCGCGCATTCTCCCGCCCGCCCACGCGACGCAGGGCGCGACGTCGCCGTCTCTCACGCCGCTCGACGATTGGCTGTGGGAGCCTCTGCTCTGCGCCTCGCAACTGCTCGAACAGTTCGGCGCGCGCACGCTCGAAGGCTACGGACTCGGCGGCAAGACCTTCGCCGTGAGCGCGGCCGGCGCATGCCTTCGCTACGCGCGAGAGACACAGCGCGACGCGGCCGCGCACGTCACCGACATCAACTACTTCGAGACGCAAGACCATCTCGTCTTAGACACGGTCACCTGCCGCAACCTCGAACTCACCGACTCGCAGAGCGGCGCGGGCCGCGCCTACTCTCTGCTCGGCGTCATCGACGAGACGACAACGGGGAT
>DASUNL010000177.1:0-6562 GCA_036277175.1 Pyrinomonadaceae bacterium
TGCGCGACGGCGCTCGGCGATGCGGCGAGACAGAGGAAGAGGAGCGTGGCGGGCGTGCGAAGTTTGCGGCGAGGGTCGAAGTTCATCTGTTTACTTCCGCTGAAATACTTTCGCGCGTGCGTGCCGTCTACTCGGCGTCGAAGAGGCCGCCGGGTCTTGCGGGCGGGGGAGCCAGACCGAAGTGTTCGTAGGCGAGGCGCGTCGCCATGCGGCCGCGCGGGGTGCGGTTGAGGAAGCCGATTTGAATCAGGTACGGCTCGATGATCTCCTCGATGGAATCCTTCTCTTCGTGGAGCGTGGCCGAGAGCGTCGAGAGTCCGACGGGGCCGCCGCCGTGGTGTTCGATAATCGAGAGCAGAAGCTTTCGGTCAATCTCGTCGAGGCCGAAGGTGTCGACCTCCATCCGGTTCAAGGCGTCGCCCGCGACCTCCTTCGTGACGCGCCCGTCGTACTCGACCTCGGCGTAGTCGCGCACGCGCCGGAGCAGACGGTTCGCGATGCGCGGAGTGCCTCGCGCGCGCCGCGCAATCTCACGCGCGCCGCCCTCGTCCACCCCGACGCCGAGGATGTCGGCCGAGCGTTTGACGATTAGCTCAAGCTCTTCGTGCGTGTAGAAGTTGAGATGAAAGACGATGCCGAAGCGGCCGCGCAAAGGGGCGGTGATGAGTCCTGCGCGAGTGGTCGCGCCGACGAGTGTGAACTTCGGGAGGTCGAGCTTGATGGAGCGCGCGGCCGTGCCCTGTCCAATCATCAGGTCGAGTTGATAATCCTCCATCGCGGGGTAGAGCACTTCTTCGATGGCGGGGTTGAGGCGGTGTATCTCGTCGATGAAGAGGACGTCGCCCTCCTGTAGGTTGGTGAGCATCGCGGCGAGGTCGCCGGGCTTCTCGATGACGGGCCCGGCCGTCGAGCGCACTTCGGCCCCCATCTCGTTGGCGACGATGTTGGCGAGCGTCGTCTTACCCAGACCGGGCGGGCCGGTCAGAAGCACGTGGTCGAGCGCCTCGCGGCGGTTGCGCGCGGCGTGGATGAAGACGCGCAGGTTCTCCGTCGCCTTCTTCTGGCCGATGTACTCGCCGAGCCGCGCGGGCCGCAGAGACAGCTCGAACTGCTGCTCGTCAAGACCTGCGCGCCCCTCGCGCACGCTCACGGGTTCGAGTTCGTCCATTTAGCCTTTCGACAGGTGGCGCAGGCTGCGGCGCAGGAGCAACTCGACCGAGAGGTCGCCGCCCTCCGCGAGCGCTTGCGTGACGGCTTTCTCGGCCGCGGCCTTCTGGTAACCGAGGTTGAGGAGCGCCGAGAGCGCGTCCTCGCGCAGGGCGTCCTCGCTGGGCGGCGCGCCCGCGTCCGTCGCGCCGCCGGTCGCCAACGCCTCGTCGAGCGCGGGCGAAGAGAGGTTAGCCATCTTGTCGCGCAGCTCGATGACGAGCCGCTCGGCCGTCTTCCGCCCGACGCCCGGAATCGAGGTCAGGCGCGCGAGGTTGTTGGTGCGGATGGCCGTGATGATTTCGTCGGCGCTCATGCCGGAGAGCATCGCGATGCCCGACTTCGGGCCGATGCCGCTCACGGAGATGAGCAGTTGGAAAAGCTCGCGCTCGCGCGAGGTGCGGAAGCCGAAGAGTTGGAGCGCGTCCTCGCGGACGTGCGTGTAGACCCGGAGGCGCACCTGCGCGCCCTCGTCCTCCATGCCGTAGAAGGTCGTGACGGGGATGGTGACTTCGTAGCCGACTCCGCCGACATCGAGGATGACGCTCGTCGCCTGCTTGGCGAGTAGAGTTCCCGTTAGGTGTGCGATCATTTAAGTGTTTCTGATAAGAGAGTGGATTTCGGGAGCGCCTCTTAAACAGACGAATTTTAGTTGAGCGCGCGCCATTCGGCAACGCGACGCGCCGCGTATCTTTTCGCCCGCGCCGGGGCGCGTTATACTTGGCCGGTGCTCTCCTCGGGAAGTGGGGTCGCGGATGAGGTCTGAGAAAATCTCGGAGCTGACGACGAGCCGCCTGAGCGTCTACCTGCGCTGCCTGAACGTGCTCGCCGCCGCCGGCATCAAGACGGTTTCGTCGGGCGCGATGGCCGAACAGTTCAATCTGAACTCGGCGCAGATACGCAAAGACCTCGCGCAGTTCGGCGAGTTCGGCGTGCGCGGCGTCGGCTACTCGGTCGCGGAGTTGCGCCGACACCTGACGCAGATACTCGGACTCGACTCGGCGCACCGCGTCGCCATCGTCGGCGCGGGCAACCTCGGCTCGGCCCTCGCCAACTACCGAGGCTTCACGGCCTCGAACTTCGCGGTCGTCGCGCTCTTCGACAACGACGCGGAGAAGATTGGGCGGCGCGTCGGCGCGTCCGGCGTCGTCGTCCGCGACGTGCGCGAGCTTGCGCGCGCGGCGCGTGAACTCGACGTTGACGTGGCCGTCATCGCCGTCCCGGCGCGCGCGGCGCAGAGCGTGCTCAATCAAATCATGTCGGCCGGGGTCAAGGCGGTGCTCAACTTCGCGCCGGCGCGGCTGCGCGCGCGCGCGGGCGTGAAGCTCAAGACCGTTGACTTGACAATCCAACTGGAGAGCCTATCGTATTTCCTCGCGCGTCCCGAAACGCCTTCCGTCACGAACTCGCGCCCCGCGCGCGCGCCCCGCAAGAGGCCCGCGCCGCGCGCCGAGCGGAAGCTTTAAAAGCAGACAAGGAGTACAGGTCATGTTCGCCACTTGGTTCCTGCAAAGAGTTCTGCCCTTCACGCTGACGCTGCTCGTCGGCTCGCTCGCCGGCGGCGCGTCGGGCCTCTTCGGCTGGTCGGGCGCGAGCGAGCGCGCCGAGACCGGGGTGCTGGTCTTCAAGGAGCGCGGCCGACGCGGCTGCCGCGACCGCGCCGCGCGGCGCTGGACGCGGGCGAAGAAGTCGACGCCCGTCGTCTACACCTACGAGCCGAACACGCGCTACACCGAAGAGGCCATGCGGCGCGGCGTGACGGGCGTCGTGCGCCTGCGCGTGACGTTCGGCGCGGGCGGGCGCATCGAGAGGGTCGAGCCTGTCCTCGGACTTCCTTACGGGCTGACCGAGCAGGCCGAGCGCGTCGCTTGGGCCACGCGGTTTACCCCCGCGAGTGAGCACGGAGTGCCCATCACCGTGACGAAAGAGGTGGACTACGTCTTCAGCCTCAGCGACCGGATGAAGGCCGGCTTATAGATGGACGAACAGACCGCCCGGCGCGAGATAGTGCGCGTCGGGCGCTTGATGTACGAGCGCGCTTACGTCGTCTCCTCGGACGGCAACCTGAGCGTGCGCCTCGAAGACGGACGCATCGTCGCCACGCCCACGCAAGTCTCGAAGGGGCGCATGACCGAAGAGATGCTCGCCGTCACGGACATCGAGGGGAAGCCTTTGAACGACCGGCGCGCGTCGTCGGAACTGGCGATGCACCTGCTCGTCTACCGCGAGCGGCCCGACGTGCGCGCCGTCTGCCACGCGCACCCGCCGCACGGGTCGGCCTTCGCCGTCGCGGGCCTCGCCATTGACCAGCCGATTCTCTCCGAGGTCATCTTAACTCTGGGCTGCGTGCCGCTCGCCGAGTACGGCACGCCCTCGACTGACGAGCTGACCGACGCGATGCGCCCGCTCGTCCGTCATCACAACGCGCTCCTGATGGCGAACCACGGCGCGGTCGCCTACGGCGCGGACATCTGGCAAGCCTTCGACCGTCTCGAAACCTTGGAGCACACGGCGAAGATAGCCATCCTCGCGCGCCTGCTCGGCGGGGCGCGCAACCTCCCGCCCGACTCCATCGAGAAACTAATCGACGTGCGCGAGCGCGCGGGCTACTTGGACGAGAGCGCGCGCTGCCAGTCGTGCGGCTACCTGCACGAGACGCGCGTCACGTGCGCGACGGGCGAGCGCGCGAGTGACGGCGCGGGGCGCGCCGCCGCGTCGTCTTCCGCGCCGCCGAAGTCTTCGGCCAACGGCGCGGGCAAGATTTCCCTCACGCGCGAAGAGCTCATAGAGCTTTTGGTCGAGGCCGCACGCCCGCGCGGCTAAAGTCACTTTCAAGCGGCCGAACTCTTTACTCTTTTTAAGAACCGCGCTGGCGAAACCCAACGCCCGCCGGGAAGGAGGCCCACCCAAGATGCCCCGTCGCCTACTCACGGACTCCGAGACCGCGCTCGCGCGGCAGGTCTTCCACGAAAAGCTGCCGTACAAGAAAGTCCACATCGCCAGCTACTTCCTCCCCGGCAACGATGGCGTCCCCGTCACGATGGCCTCGGTCGGCTCGCTCATCGCGTCGCGCGCGCGCCGCAGCTACACCATCTACTTCGGGCCGGGCGTCTACCGCGACGGCGCGGACACCTTCGCCACGCGCAACACCTTCATCCACGAGCTGACGCACGTCTGGCAGGGCCACTACCGCCGCTACGCTTGGGAGTACATGATCGACTCGATGATTTCGCAGGGCCACTCCATCATCACGACGGGCGACCGCGACGGCGCATACGAGTACAGGCCGGGCGACCCTTGGGACACCTACAACGTCGAGCAGCAAGCGCACATGGTGCAGGACTGGTTCGCGAACGGCATGAGCGAGGCCGACGAGCTGTTCACCTACATCGAGAACCACATCCGCAAGGGCAAGAACTGAGTCGTGCCAAACGCGCGCATCAACGTCTCTTTCGCGACCGCCGCGCGTCGGCTCGTCGCCGTCGTCGCGTGCTGCACGTTGCTGACGGCGTGCCCGCCCGAAGGCGGACGACTCGCGCCCGTGGCGGGCGGCGACGGCTCGTCGCGCGTCGTCGCGCGGCCCGAAGGCGAGGCGCTCGAAGTCGCGCGCGAGGGCGTCAAGATTATCGCGGGCGGTCGCTGGAGTGTCGCCGACGCGGCCACATCCGTTATACTCGACGTCACGAACACGAACGCCGAAGAGTTAACGATTGACTTCGGGCGCGCGGAAGTCGCCTTGGGCGACGCCGGGCAGCGTCTCACCCTGCGCTCGCTCGCCGACGAGGGCGCGCCGGGCGGCCCGGCCGCTTTTCTCAAGGAGAGAGTCGTCGCGGTCGGCGGCGGACGGGGCAACCAGTTCGCGCTTGAGTTTAGGCTCGACGCGGGCGACGGGCGCATGGGCGTGCCGCGCAACGTGCGGGGGCAAGTGGCGACGCTTCGGATTCCCGTCGAGGTCAGACGCGCGACGCCCGCGCAGGTTGATTTTGTCTTTGAGTTCAAGTATTCAAACTACCCTGAGCGGTAAACGCAAGAGAAGGGAACCGTAGAAGATGCCACAAGAAGCACTCGGAATGGTCGAGACGAAGGGACTCGTCGCGATGATCGAGGCGGCCGACGCGATGGTCAAGGCCGCCAACGTCACGCTCGTCGGCTACGAGAAAATCGGCGCGGGGTTCGTGACGGCCATCGTGCGCGGCGACGTGGCGGCCGTCAAAGCCGCGACCGACGCCGGGGCCGCGGCCGCGCGCCGCGTGGGCGAACTCGTCAGCGTCCACGTCATCCCGCGCCCGCACGGCAGCGTCGACGAAGCCCTGCCCATCGGCAACAACGGATAGAAGAAGTGACGGGTGACGAGTGACGAGTTGAGAACTTGTCTTTAGCTCGTCACTCGTCACTCGCCGCCGTCTTATGATTATCGCGCGCATCTTGGGGACGGTCGTCGCGTCGCAGAAGGACGAGCGGCTGAAAGGCGGCAAGCTCCTGCTCGTCAGGCCGCTCAATCTGGACGGGACGGACGCGGGCGGCTACATCGTCGCCATCGACACGGTCGGCGCGGGCTACCACGAGCGCGTGCTCGTCGTCGCCGGCTCAAGCGCGCGCCTCGCCGAGGGCATGAAGGATCGCCCCGTCGACGCCGCCATCGTCGGCGTCATCGACACGGTGGATTTCATCAACGACTAGAGAGCGCTCAGCAGTCAGCAATCAGCTTTCAGCTTTTTGTTTCTGATGAGGGCTGATGAGTTTAGATGAGTCCTCAAAGCTCGGGAACGAAGAATTGGCTGAAC
The DNA here is from genome assembly GCA_036277175.1 of Pyrinomonadaceae bacterium. GTDB lineage: Bacteria > Acidobacteriota > Blastocatellia > Pyrinomonadales > Pyrinomonadaceae > DASQDT01. The sequence continues at coordinate 5,991 of DASUNL010000177.1, forward strand.
GTTGAAAGCTGAACGCTGAAAGCTTCTATGCAACTCGCGCGCGTAATCGGGACGGTGGTGGCGACGCAGAAGAACGACTCGCTCGAAGGGCGCAAGCTCCTTGTCGTGCAGTCGCTCGACGCGCGGCTCGGGCCACAGGGGAAGCCCCTCGTCGCGCTCGACGCCATCGGCGCGGGCACGGGCGACCTCGTCTTCTGGTGTCGCGGCAAAGAGGCCAGCTTCCCCTTCCGTCGCGAGGACACGCCGACCGACTGCACCATCGTCGCCATCGTCGATTCGGACGCGCACGTCACCAACAAGCCGCGACGCGAGCGGGGGGACGCGCAATGATTCTGGCGCGCGTGCTCGGCAACGTCGTCGCGACGCAGAAGAACGAGCGTTACGAGGGCGCGCGCGTGATGCTCTGCCAGCCCGTGACGCTCGAAGGCGAGGAGACCGGCGCGACCTTGCTCGCGCTCGACTCGGTGGACGCGGGCGTCGGCGACACGGTGCTCGTCGTGCAGGAGGGTTGGAGCGCGTCGACGGCCGCGACCGGCAAGCCGTCGGCGGCGATTGACTCGGCCATCGTCGGC
>DASUNL010000178.1:0-2605 GCA_036277175.1 Pyrinomonadaceae bacterium
GTCGGAGAACTCCGACGAGGCCGAGGCGCGACTCGAAAACTTGCAGGAGTTGGTCAACGCGGCCGTCGATTACGACAAGGAGGAGGAAGGGGGCTTGCGCGACTTCATCGACTCGGCCGCGCTCGTCTCCGACACAGACCAGTACAAACGCGACGCGCCCGTCACGTTGATGACGGTTCACTCGGCGAAAGGTTTGGAGTTCCCGCTCGTCTTCATCGTCGGATTAGAGGACGGGCTGTTCCCGCACGCGCGCTCGGCGTCGGACGCGGCCGAGCTCGAAGAGGAGCGGCGATTGGCTTACGTCGCGATTACGCGCGCCGAGCGTTTCCTCTACGTCACGCACGCGATGCGGCGGCGCGTCTACGGCGAGGAGATGGCGTCCGAGCCTTCGCAGTTCTTAAACGAGATGCCGCTCGATTTGATGGAAGACCTCTCGCGCGGGCCTTCGTGGCTCTCGTTCGCGCGCTCTTCGTCGGCGGTCGAAGCGCGTCAGACGGCGAAGGCCCTGCGCGGCGAGTCGGGCGGCGCGCAAGGCTCGCGCTACACGGGCAAGACCTACGACAGCGTCGACTCCATCGCCGAGTTCTTCCGACAGCGCGGCGACAGGTTCAAAGGCCACGCCGGTTCGACGCCCCCTCCCTCCGCATCCGCGCGCTCCTCCCAACCTAAAAGCAGGTCGGCCGCCGCCTCGTCCGCTTCGTCAACAGGGTCTTCGTCAGCGACACCTTCATCATCAACGGGCGGCGACTTCGCGCCGGGCACGCACGTCCGCCACCCGAAGTACGGGCGCGGACTCGTGCTGCGACGCGAGGGCGTGGGCGACGCAGCGAAACTCACCGTCAGCTTCCCCGGCTTCGGACAGAAGAAGCTCATCGAGAAGTACGCGGGACTAGAGAAGGCATAACGACGGCGATGATGAAGTCCGCGACGATGAAGTCCGTGCGTTTGTCGCATCTGTTGCTCATCGCGTCGGCGCTCGTCGCGCCCGCGTGGTCGTCGCTTGCGCGCGCGCAAGGCGAGGGGCAGCCGCGTCTGACGGTGCAGCTCGGCCATGCGTCGGGCATTAACGCCTTGGCCGTCTCGGACGACGGGCGGTTCGCCGTGACGGGCGCGGGCGACGCATCGGCCATCCTCTGGGACGTGGCGACGGGAAAGGAGATTCGCAGCTTCCGAGGGCACACTCGCGCCGTGCGCGGCGTCGCCGTCTCGCGCGACGGGCGGCGAATCGTGACGGGCGGCGAAGACCACACGATAATCGTCTGGGACGGCGCGACGGGAAAAGAGTTGCGCCGCATCCGCTCGCCCGAGGGCGATGTGCATGCGGTCGCGCTCGCGCCCGACGGGCAGACGCTCGCCGCCGGACTCGGCGTCAACTTCCGCTCGGGGCTGGCTTCAACGACGAAGGGTCGGCCGAGCTATCTTTACGTGTGGGACGCGGAGGGCGAGGGCGAGCCGCGCGCGAAGGCCGACGCGACTTCGCCCGTCTCCGCGCTCGCCTTCTCGCGCGACGGCCGAATGATTCTCGCCGCCACCTACGAGACGGCCCTCCAGCACGTCGCCGTCCTCTACGACGCGGCGACGGGCGCGGCGTTGCGTCGCTTCGACGGCCACGAGGGCTTCATCAACGCCGTCGCCATCTCGCCCGACGCGCGCACCGTCGCGACCGCCGGCGAAGACGAGACGGCGCGTCTGTGGGACGCCGCGACGGGGCGCGAGCTGCGCAAGCTCGCCTCGCATCGCGGCGGCGCGCGCGCCGTCGCCTTCTCGCCCGACGGGACGCTTCTGCTGACGACCTCTTTCATGGACAAGTCGGCGCGCCTGTGGGACGTGCGGAGCGGGCGTCTGTCGAAGAGTCTCGACGTGAGCGTGCAGATTCACCCTTCGTCCGCGTTCACGCCCGACGGCCGCGCCGTGCTCGTGGCGACGGGCGAGGAGGTCGTCTACTGGGACTTGGCGGCAGACAAAACGGAGCGCCGCTTCTCCTCCTCGAAAGGCTCGGTGAACAATGTCGGCTTTTCTGCGGACGGGCGCTTCCTAGAGGTCGAGAGCTTCGGCTCGGTCTTCGTCTGGGACACGCTCGGCGGTCTTGAGCCGCTGCGCTTCAGTAGTACTTCCGCCTCCAACGTCACTTTTTCGCAGGACGGACGCTTCATCCTGCGCGGCTTCAGGCTGGCGGACGTTTGGGACGTGGCGGCCGGTGCCATCGTGCGCACGCTCGGCGAGAACCTCCCTTCCCCGTTCACCACCAGCGTCTACGTCTCAGACCTCGCGCCGCCCGCGCTCTCGACCGACGGGCGTTTGGCCGCGACGTGCGACGCGCACGCCATCGTCCTCTGGGACATGGCCTCCGGTGCGGAGCTGCGGCGCTTCAAGGGGCACACCGACGAAGTGACGCACGTCTCCTTCTCGCCCGATGACAGGCGACTTTTAACCGGCAGCCGCGACAAGACCGTGCGCCTGTGGGACGTTTCGACGGGCGGGGAGTTGCGACGCTTCACGCGCGGGACGGCCTTCCCCGCCCCCGAATGGTTCTCGCCCGACGGCCGCATGGTCATCATCCTTGACGACAGTCTGAAGACCACTCTTTACGAGGCCGAGACGGGCC